>NZ_JACLZC010000001.1 GCF_016901735.1 Pseudoflavonifractor phocaeensis
CGCTGGCGGTGGAGGAGACGCCCACCGAAGCGGAGCGCATCCGGCGCCTGGAGGAGACCAAGGCGGAGCAGGCCGACGTGGACGAGCTCCACGAGGCCCTGGACATGATCTTGACGGGAGTGGTGGAATGAAGGAAGAGCTGAGGGCTAGGATCATCGCCTATAACCGGGCCGTGGCCGCCAACCGGGAGAAAGCCGAGGACCTCATGACCATCCTGGGCGCGCTGCCGCCCGGACAGGTGAAAAACCTCCTGAAGGACGAGACCATTGGCCCCATCCTGGAAAAGTACGGAATCACGGAGGAGGACAAATGAGTAAATTGATTGCAGATATTCCAATGGATCAGGTTGTGGCCATTGAGCTCTATCTGGGCTACTGTCGGGAGACGCTCTCTCAGGTGGCGGCCAAGGCCAGAGCCCGCCGGCCTGACTGCAAGGTGTACGTCATTAACGGCGGAATGTGGAACCCCGACGGCTCCGCCTGCCCGCTTCTCAAGGCGGAGGGTGACTGGATCTCCGGCAAGCCTTGGACAGCCTACGGCTACGGCTGGGACACCGGGCCGGATGTATGCCTGACGCTGGAGCGGGATCGCTACGCTAATTTTTGGACGACCACACCGCTGATCGGTCCCTCCGGCCCCATCACCTCTTTGAGCTATGCCGCTGCCCAGGGCGGCATCCGTGGCCGGAGCGGCATGGGAATGAAGCTGGGATACCTGCGGCTGTATGCCTCCCAGGACGGCACAAAGGATGCCCGCACCCCGGAGGGACTGCGAAACGACATGGCCGCGGATGGCTGCACCTCCTTCGTCATGGGAGATGGCGGTGGGTCCGCTCAGTGCTGGTTTGACGGACAAGTCATCCCCGGAGACGGCCGGAAGTGCCACAACTATATCGTGGTTTATGCGAAAAACAAGAAGGAGGACAAGCCTGTGGATGAAATCACCAGCACCATCATGACTGGGTCAGCCTGCTATAAGGCGGGGAAGACCATCACCCCCAGGGGCATCATGGTACATAGCACCGCAGCGCCCGGCGTCATGGCCGACAGCCTGAGGGCCACCTGGAACAACTCCAACACCGACGCGGCAGTCCACGCCATCATCGACGACACCCAGACGCTCCAGACGCTGCCCTGGACCTGCCGGGGCTGGCACGCCGGCGTCGGCTCCGGCGGAAAGAGCGCCAACGACACCCATATCAGCTTTGAGATCTGCGAGCCGGAGGAGTGCCGCCTGCTGCCGGCGGAGTGGGTGGCGCTGTACCGGGGCAACACCAACCCCGCCTGGGCAGTGACGCGGCTCCAGCTGGAGCTCCAGGCCAGGGGGTATGATCCCAAGGGCGTGGACGGCTCCTTTGGCCCGGGGTGCGAGGCGGCGGTGAAAGCCTACCAGGCCGACGCCGGTCTTACGGTGGATGGCTCCTGCGGCCCCGCCACCCGGGCGGCGCTGGCCACCCGGTCTGGCAGCTATCTGGCCTATAATCCCCAGGAGGTGGAGGACTATTTCCAGGCGGTCTGGACCCGTGCCGTGGCGCTGTGCGCCAAGCTGTGCCGGGACTACGGACTGGACCCTGTGACGGATATCCTGTGCCATGCGGAGGGCTGCCGGGTGGGCATCGCCTCCAACCACGCCGACGTGGAGCACTGGTTTCCCCAGCACGGCAAGAGCATGGACGATTTTAGGCAGGAGGTAAAGGAGAAGATGGAAGGGAAGACGGAGACCACCGCACCCTGGTATGCTGACGCCCAGAAATGGGCTATGGAAATGGGTATTGCAGACGGCACCCGGCCCACGGACCCCTGCACCCGGGCCGAGGAGTGGACCATGCTCCAGCGGCTTTATCGCCTCATCAAGGAGGGGAAGTGATGGACAAGGTCAACGCCTTCAAGGCGACTGTCTCCGCCGTCTGCGCCGCCCTCACCGCCCTGTGGGGCTGGTTTGGCTGGGTGGTGTTTGCCTGGGTCTGCTTTATGGCCATTGACTACCTCACCGGCTCCGCTGCCGCCTGTAAAAACGGCGAGTGGTCCAGCGCTGTGGCCCGGGAGGGCATCTGGCACAAGGCGGGGGAGATCGTGGCCGTGATGGTGGCCGGGCTCCTGGATCTGGTGGTGGGGCACCTGCTGGGCAATATCCCGGTGACCCTGCCGTTTGCCTATACCGTCCTCATCTGCCCGCTGGTGGTCACCTGGTACATCCTCACCGAGGCGGGAAGTATTATCGAAAATGCCGGCGCCCTGGGTGCGCCCATTCCGTCCTGGATGGCCAAGACCGTGGACGCCCTCCAGGACGCCGTGGATGAGGCAGGGGACAAGATCACACCGGAGGAAGAGGATAAATAGGTATCCAGATACGGAATGGGCAGCGCAAAAAACGTGGCGCTATGACCGTTCAAAAAAACATTTTATAGTTAGCAATACAGTTAGCGAATTTCTTCAATCCATTGCGGCACAACGGGTTTTCAGCCCCTGCTAAGGGAGTAGTGTGGGAAACCGCAGCGAGGGTTCAAATCCCTCCTTCTCCGCCAAAGAGGACTGAAATCAACGAAAAGACGTTGGTTCCAGTCCTCTTTTTTGTTTCCGGCAATTTTTAATATCCATATCCAGGCTGCTGGAATAATATATATAGTATATATAGTATATGTGTATATCTGATGAGATGGACGAATAAAACGGTTGAAAATTCCTATGAAGAAGGGTATTATAGATTCAAAAAGATATTCAAAAAAGATGTGACGGAGTTGGTCTTTGACGGGGAAATCAATATAGACATGGACGGATACCATGAGACGTGAGTAAGGCGTGTGAATTTTTGTATGGCCGACAAAAGAAAAATCGATCATAGCCACCCGGACTATGTCCAATACAGGGAGCAGTGTAACGTGCTGTTGTCAGACTACCAGGCACAGGCGGAACAAATCGAGCGGGAAGGGCGTAAGCAGTATCCGGATTGGCATGGTAGGGACACTCCGTGGGGCACGCAAGAAAATGAGGCATTACAGGTATTGTTTTGTCGGTTAAATGCCCTTCAAGAGAGATACGAATACCTGTTTATTCAAGATGGAAGCACTTAGTGAGAAAAGACGATGAAGATAAAATATCCAGACGATTACTTTGGAAAGAAGCTCCGTATCCACGACGTGGATGGAAACATTTATACTGGCGAGCTGTACGGTTATAACTTTGATTATGACGATGCAGGAAACCAATTTGCGGAAATCGACCTGGAAACGGCGTCTCATATCATAGGGTTCACGGAGATGGAAATCGCTCATATCGAAGTTCTGGACGATGAGAAAAAGAACGATGCATGAGATACTTCAGGCCATTGAGGCCATTCTCCGGCGAGGCAACGGCGCCGAGGTTCGCCGGAAGGGAGCGAAGGCACGCAAATGAGGTATACAGAAAAGGACCTGTTTGACTATATGGATTCCGGCCGGGTTCTGCGCGTGACCGTATGCGGCGGCCAGACGTTTGCAGGGCGGTGTTGGGCCTACGGGGCTGTGGTAAGCAAAGAAGAATTTGGCATTGCAGAGCCTTGTCTGGATGTTGGATGCAGTACGGTGCTTGCGCTCAGTGAAATTGAACGTATTGCATTTGCGGGTGATGCGACATGACGGATGAGATGATGAAAGCCATCGAGGACATCCTCCTTTCTGATATGTCCGACAGGAATTTAACGTTAGAGCAGTTCTGGAAACTGCCCGAGCAGGAACGCGGGAGAAGATACGCGGATTTGTCGGAGGAGGAGCGGCTGAACGTACGGCTTCATATGTTGCCGGGTGTGATTCATCCACTGTGTAATATATGTAGATACTATCACGGCTCTGCAACTTGTGAGGCTTTTCCCAATGGAATCCCGGGAGAGCACATCCGAATGGTGATGGATGACCCAGGCATCGTATGTAGGGGAGGCTATCATTATCAACAAAGATAAAATCGGTTCTACTATGAGCGCAAAAGAATTATTTGACTGGATCGACAGCCTGGCCCAGGATATTGACTTTGAGTATCATGGGAAATCCGGCTCCATCTGCCCGTTCAGCCGGTCTGATATATCCCTTTGCTACAACGGGGAAGAAGTAACGGTTCATTCCGTGGAAGCGGCCATGCGGGAACCCTTTCTTGACGGTCATTCACTGGAAGAACTCGCGGAGGAGCTGCGGCTCTGAAAGGGACATAATTGACTTCAGGAACTGAGTGTTGGAGGCACAGGTACAAATGAAAGTAAGGTATATGGGGAAATCAGACCCGCTCACGTTGACCCATGGAAAGGTTTATGAGATCATTGAAAAAAGCGGAAAAAACCGGCCTCTCCTCTGATCGGGATAGGCCGGTTTTCTGTGCCGCCGGACGGGAAAAGGAAGGCGGAATTTCATAACCCAGCCGCCCGGATCTCGGTGTCCCGGCTCAGGAGCGCCCCGGCCTCCGGGTCCACATACCGGCCCTGGACCTTCTGGCCCAGCTGTTGGGCGGCCGGATAGCGGATGTAGTTTTTCCCCAAAATATAATTGCGGAATATTGTCCAAATGTCAGCCGTCAGCGACAGGCTGGTTACAAATGCGTGACAGGAGAATGGAACCGCGGCACGCAAAGACGGCGAAACAGTACAAAAGGCGGAGGCATGACCGGAAAACGCCACAGCGAAAGTCCATAAAACCCGCCGGTCCAAAGATAGGGCTTTCCTTTTTGCATATTCTTGTGTATAATAGAATGGATATTGGATATACCGGGCGGCAGGGAAAGCGGCCCGGATTGGAGGCAAAACATGACTAGAACCAATGCCCGCGAGATCGCGGTCCATTTTACCTTTGAGCTGGGTTTTTTCCATGAAACGGCGGACGAACTGCTGGACGCCATGCTGACCCCCGCCACCTTCGCCCAGATCGGGGGGGAGGAGCCCCTGTACGCCAAGTTCCCCGATGAGGAGCAGCAGGCTTATATCCGCACCCTGGTGCGCGGGGTCTACGCCCACTGCCCGGAGCTGGACGAGTATATTTCCCGCTACGCCATCGGCTGGAAATTCGCCCGCATCCCCCGGGTGGCCATCGCCATCATGCGGGTGGCCATGTACGAGATCCTGTATATGCAGGACATCCCCAACGCCGCCGCCATCAATGAGGCGGTGGAGCTGACCAAGCGCTATGAGAGCCCCGAGGTGGTGTCCTTCGTCAACGGCATTTTGGGCACCTTCGTGCGCAGCGAGTGCCTGCCCGAGCGGCAGAGCCCCATCGCCCCCAAGCAGGAGACAGGGGAGGAGCAGCCCCAATGAGCGGCCGGTTCCTGGGCCTGGACACCAGCAACTATACCACCTCCGCCGCGGTTTTTGACGGCGAAACGGGCCTCAACTGCGGCAGGCTACTGGAGGTGCCCGCCGGCGCCCTGGGTCTGCGGCAGAGCGACGCCCTCTTTCAGCACGTCAAGGCTCTGCCCGGACTCATCGCCCGGCTGCGGGCGGAGGGGTGGCTCACGGGGCTGAAGGGGGTGGCCGCCTCGGTGCGGCCCCGTCCGGTGGAGGGGTCCTATATGCCCTGCTTTCTGGCGGGAGAGGGACAGGGGAGAGCCATTGCCGACGCGCTGGGGGCGCCCTTTTTCCCGGTGTCCCACCAGCAGGGGCACCTGGCCGCCGCCGCCTGGTCCGCCGGCCGCCTTGACCTGCTGGACAGGCCCTTTTTGGCCTGGCACCTTTCCGGCGGCACCACCGAGCTGCTGCGGGTGGAGCCGGCGGGCAAAAACGTGTCCATTGAAAAGCTGGGGGGCACCAGCGACATCTCCGCCGGCCAGCTCATCGACCGCACCGGCCAGAAGCTGGGATTAAACTTTCCGGCGGGTAAGGCGCTGGACGACCTGGCCGCTCGGTCCGACTGCGCCGACGGGTTCAAGGTCAAGCGCAGCGGCCTGACCTTCTCCCTGTCCGGGGTGGAGAATCAAGTACAAAAACGCATCGACCAGGGGGAACCGCCCGCCGACGTGGCCCGGTTCGCCCTGAATACCATAGCCGACATTGTGCGCCGCACCACCGAGGCGGCCAGGGAAGGGGAGAGCGGGCTGCCGGTTCTCTTTTCCGGCGGGGTGGCGTCCAACCGGATTTTAAGACAGTATATGGCCGGCGCCCTCTTTGCCGAGCCCCGCTACTCCACCGACAACGCCATGGGGGTGGCCATTCTGGCCAGCCGCCTTTGGGAGGAAGGACGATGAACAGCGTCTATACCGTTTCCCAGATCAACCAGTATATCAAGAGCCTGCTGGACGGTGACCGGGTGCTGGGGGGCGTGATGATCCGGGGCGAGCTTTCCAATTATAAGGTGTACCCCTCGGGGCACCACTACTTCTCCCTGAAAGATGGGGAAGGAGCCATACGCTGCGTGATGTTCCGGCGGGAGGCGTCCGCCCTGCGCTTTCGTCCCCAGAACGGGATGCAGGTGGTGGCTTTCGGCCGGGTGACCGTCTTTCCCCGGGACGGGCAGTATCAGCTCTACTGTTCCCAGCTCTCGCCGGAGGGGGTGGGGGAGCTGCACTTGGCCTTTGAAGCCTGTAAGGAAAAGCTCTACCGGGAGGGCCTCTTTGACCCGGCCCATAAAAAGCCCATCCCCCGCTATCCGGCGCGCATCGCCCTGATCACCTCGGCGGCGGGCGCGGCGGTGCGGGACATGCTGCGCATTCTGAAAGCCCGGTGGCCCATGAGCGAAATTTTTGTGCTCCCCGTGCGGGTGCAGGGGGCCGAGGCCCCGGCGGAGATCGCCGCCGCCCTGGGGTGGGCCAACCGCTACCGGGTGGCTGACCTCATCATCACCGGCCGGGGCGGCGGGTCCATGGAGGATCTGTGGTGCTTCAACGACGAGGGGGTGGCCAGAGCCATCTATGCCTCGGAAATCCCGGTGATCTCGGCGGTGGGCCACGAACCGGACGTGACCATCGCCGATTTTGTGGCCGACCTGCGGGCCGCCACCCCGTCCAACGCCGCCGAGCTGGCGGTGCCCGACCAGAGCGAGGTCTCCGGGGGGCTCATGCAGCTCCAGCGGCGGATGCAGCGGGCCATGGTCCGGCAGCTGGAGCGGGCCGGGAGCCGGCTGGAGCAGCTGGCCCGGCGGCGGGCGCTCACTGACCCCATGGCCCCCATCCAGGACCGCCGCCTGCTGCTGGACTACCAGCGGGAACGGCTCTCCGGCGCGCTGCGGCGGAGACTGAGCGGAGAACGGGAGCGCCTGGCCGCGCTGGCGGCGGGGCTGGACGCCATGAGCCCCCTGAAGGTGCTGGGCCGGGGCTACGCCGTGGCCCGGAAGGCGGACGGCACCGTGGTGCGCAGCGCCGGACAGGTGGCGCCGGGCGACGGACTGTCTCTCCGCGTGGCGGAGGGGACCATTTTCTGCCGTGTGGCGGAGGGAGAAAGGAGCCAGGACCATGGCTGTGAAGAAAAGCTTTGAAGAGGCCGCCGGCCGGCTGGAGGAGATCGTCCGCCGGATGGAAGAGGGGGACGTCTCCCTGGAGGAGTCCATGGCCCTCTTTGAGGAGGGGACGGCGCTGATGAAGCAATGCACCACCATGCTCAACCGGGCCGAGCAGAAGGTCCGCAAGCTGGTGGCCGGACCGGACGGCGCGCCGGTGGAGGCCCCGATGGAAGGAGAGGACGGACAATGAACTTTGCCCAACAGATGAAGGAGGATACCGCTCTGGTGGAGGCGTGGCTCCACGAGGCGTTCCGGGAGCGGGAGACCCGGGCGGACCTGTACGACGCCATGCGGTACAGTCTGCTGGCCGGCGGCAAGCGGCTGCGCCCGGTGCTGATGCTGGAGACCTGCCGGCTGTGCGGCGGCGATCCGGAGCAGATTCTGCCCTTTGCCTGCGCCATTGAGATGCTGCACACCTATTCCCTCATCCACGACGATCTGCCCAGCATGGATAACGACGACCTGCGCCGTGGCCGGCCCACCAACCACAAGGTCTACGGCGAGGCCACCGCCATTCTGGCGGGCGACGCGTTGCTGACGGCGGCCTTTGAGACCATGCTGGAGAGCGGCTGCGATTTGCCGGCCCAGCGGGTGCTGGACGCGGCGGCCTGTCTGGGCCGGGCGGCGGGCGCCCGGGGCATGGTGGGCGGACAGGCGCTGGATATGGCCGGCGAGGGCCACGCCCTGGCGCTTTCCGAGGTGGAGGAGTTACAGCGGCTCAAGACGGGGGCCCTCATCTCGGCGGCCTGCGAGATGGGCTGCATCCTGGCCGGCGGCAGCCCGGAGGAGCGGAAGGCGGTGGTCAAATACGCCCAGAAGCTGGGTCTGGCCTTCCAGATCCGGGACGACATGCTGGACGTGGAGGGCGACGCCGCCACCCTGGGCAAGCCCATCGGCTCCGACGCGGCCAACGAAAAGACCACCTTTGTGACCCTCAAGGGCCTGGAGCAGTGCCACAAGCTGGTGGAGCAGCTCACCGCCGAGGCCGAGCGCGCCCTGGACGGCTTTGCCCAGCCGGAGTTTCTCCGCTGGCTGGCCCGCACCCTGGTGGGCCGCAACAATTGAGGGAGGAGAGGGACCGATGCCCATTGACGTTGAGAACGTGACCCATGTGCTGACGGGAAATCTGATCCTGAATCTCTCCATTCTGGCCTGGGCCCTGGCCCAGATCATCAAGTTTTTCGTGGTGCTGGTGCGCAACCGCCGGCTGGACTGGCGGCACATCCTGTCCAGCGGCGGTATGCCCAGCTCTCACTCGGCTTTTGTGTGCGCCTGCGCCTCGTCGGTGGGGGTGATGGAGGGGTGGACGTCGGTGGCCTTCGCCATTTCGGCGGTGGTGGCCATCGTGGTCATGTACGACGCCTCCAACGTCCGCCGGGCGGCGGGCGAAATGGCCAAGATCCTCAACTATATGATGGACCACTGGCAGGAGATGCGCCCCCAGTTTTTCACCAAGGAGCTCAAGGAGCTTTTGGGCCACACCCCGTTTCAGGTGGTCATGGGCGCGCTGCTGGGCGTGGCCGTGGGTCTGGGCGGCATGTGGCTGTGGGGGTGAACACGGCGGACGGCGGGAAGCGCACGGGGAGGTGTTAGTATCGTCACGCTGGAAGAGGAAGAACGAAACATGAGAGAACTTACGGACCAGGAGGCGGAGGCCCTCTGCACCCGCCTCCGGTCTTTTTTGATTGACAGCGTGTCGCGGACGGGGGGACATCTTGCCTCCAATCTGGGCGCCGTGGAGATCACGGTGGCCATCCACCGGGTCTTTGACACCGGCCGGGACCGGCTGGTCTTTGACGTGGGCCACCAGTGCTATATTCACAAAATCCTCGCCGGCCGTGCCGGGCAGATGGACACGCTGCGCACCCTCAACGGTCTGGCGGGCTTTCCCAAGCCGGCGGAGAGCGTCCATGACGCCTTCATTGCGGGCCACGCCTCCAACTCGGTGTCGGTGGCGGTGGGCATGGCCCGGGCCCGGACGCTGCGGGGGGAGGATTATCAGGTCCTGGCCCTCATCGGCGACGGGGCCCTCACCGGCGGTCTGGCCTACGAGGGCCTGTCCGACGCGGGGAGCAGCGGGGAGCCGCTCATCGTCATTTTGAATGACAACGGCATGTCCATCACCAAGAACGTGGGGGGCGTGGCGGAGCATCTGGCCCGCCAGCGGCTAAAGCCCCAGTATCTCCGCTTCAAGGCGGGCTACCGGAAGGTGATGGGGGTGCTGCCCGGGGGCAAGCGGATCTACCGGATCACCCACGGCATTAAGACCGCCATCAAAGGGACGCTGCTGCCGTGCAGCATGTTTGAGGACATGGGCTTTGCCTATCTGGGCCCGGTGGACGGCCACGACGTGCGCCGTCTGACTCGTCTGCTCCAGTACGCCAGGGAGCTGAAGGGTCCGGTGCTCCTCCATATCCGCACCACCAAGGGCAAGGGCTATCCGCCCGCCGAGCGCAACCCGGACAAATTCCACGGCGTGGGCCGGTTCTGCGTGGAGAGCGGCGAGGCGGTGAGCCGGGGCGGGACGGATTTTTCCGCCGTCTTTGGTCAGACCCTCTGCGCCCTGGCGGAGGAGGACGAACGGGTGTGCGCCATTACGGCGGCCATGCAGTCGGGCACCGGTCTGGACGGTTTTTTTGCCCGGTATCCCCAGCGGTCCTTTGACGTGGGCATTGCCGAGGGGCACGCCACCGCCATGGCGGCGGGCATGGCCAAGCAGGGCATGATACCGGTATTCGCGGTATACAGCACCTTTTTGCAGCGCTCCTGTGATATGCTGCTCCATGACGTGGGCATCCAGAAGCTGCACGTGGTCTTTGGGGTGGACCGGGCCGGCCTGGTGGGGGCCGACGGCGAGACCCACCACGGGGTATTCGACATCGGTCTCCTGTCGCTGGTGCCGGGCATGACGGTATACTGTCCGGCCAGCTTTGCCGAGCTGCGCCGCGCCCTCCGGCAGGCGGTGGCGGAATGTACCGGCCCGGTGGCCATCCGCTACCCCAGAGGGGGAGAGGGCCCCTGGCAGGGAGACGCTGGCCCCGCGCCCGCGGCGGTGCTGCGGGAGGGGAAGGATATCACGCTGGTGAGCTACGGCACCCTCATCAACCAGGTGCTGGACGCCGCACGGCTGCTGGAGGAGAGAGGGATCTCGGCGGAGGTTGTAAAGCTTTACCGCATTACACCCTTTGACGGGGAGCTGCTGTGCGCCTCGGCGGCAAAGACGGGCTGTGTTTTGGCGGCGGAGGAGTGCGCGGCGGGCAGCGCCGTGGGCCCCCGGATCGCCGCCGCCCTGCTGGAGGGCGGAATTGCCGTAAAGGGATTTGCTTTACAGAACTTGGGGGACAAGTATGTGCCCCACGGAACGGTGGACGAGCTGCGCACTCTGTGCGGACTGTCGCCGGAAGCCATAGCGAAACGAGCGGAGGAGGTTCTGGGCCGTGGCTAAGAAGAGATTGGATGTACTGCTCACCGAGCGCGGGCTGTTTGAGAGCCGGCAGAAGGCCCAGGCCACCATCATGAGCGGGCTGGTATTTGTGGACGGGCAGCGGGTGGATAAGGCGGGCGCCGGGGTGTCGGAGGACGCCCAGATCGAGGTGCGCGGCAAGGCCATCCCCTATGTGAGCCGGGGCGGTCTGAAGCTGGAAAAGGCCATGGCGGTCTTTCCGGTGGACCTGAAGGGCAAGGTCTGCGCCGACATTGGGGCGTCTACCGGGGGCTTTTCCGACTGTATGCTGCAAAACGGCGCGGGGAAGGTCTACGCGGTGGACACCGGCTATGGCAAGCTGGACTGGAAGATCCGCACCGACCCCAGGGTGGTGGCGCTGGAGCGGACCAACGCCCGCTATCTGACCCATGAACAGATCCCGGAGGAGCTGGATTTTGCGTCGGTGGACGTGTCCTTTATTTCGCTGCGGCTCATTCTGCCGGCCCTGCGGGGGGTGCTCTCGCCCACGGGGCAGGTGGTCTGCCTGGTGAAGCCTCAGTTTGAGGCCGGTCGTGAGAAGGTGGGCAAAAAGGGGGTCGTCCGGGACCCCAAGGTCCATCTGGAGGTGCTGGAGCATTTTCTGGACTACGCCAAAGAGGCGGATTTTACCGTAAAGGATATGGACTTTTCACCCATCCGGGGACCGGAGGGGAACATCGAATACCTGGCATACCTCCACGTGGGGGCCGGCGGGGCCGGCTGGACGGGCGACCTGTGGGCGCTGGTGGAGGAATCCCATCGGGTACTGGAGGGAACGGGACATTGAAGATCATACTCAGCCCCAATCCCTACCGGGATAAGGGCCTGAAGGTGGCCCAGGCGGCCATGCGGGTGCTGGCGGGGGCCGGCGCGGAGACGTGTATCTGCCTGCCCTTTCTGCCGGAGGGGAGCAGCGCCACCGAGCTGCCCCGCCATCTGGACTACGCCAACATGGAGGAGGAGCTGCCCACGGCGGAGGCGCTGGTCTGCTTCGGGGGAGACGGCACCATCCTCCACGCGGCCAAGGACGCGGTGGCCCACAAGGTCCCCATTTTGGGGGTGAATCTGGGCAGCGTGGGCTTTATGGCCGAGGTGGAACAGGGGGAGCTGTCCATGCTGGCCCGGCTTCCGTCAGGCAAGTTCACCGTGGAGACCCGCATGATGCTGGAGGTGGAGGTGCGCCGGGAGGGAAAGACGGTCTTTTCCGACCTGGCCCTCAACGACGCGGTGGTGACCAAGGGCGCGGTGTCCCGGGTGGTGGATGTGGAGGTCCGGTGCGACCGGGCGCCCATCATGGCCTTTTCGGGGGACGGCGTCATCGTCAGCACTCCCACCGGCTCCACGGCCTACTCCATGTCGGCGGGGGGGCCTCTGGTGGAGCCCACGGCGGACAATATCATCGTCACCCCCATCTGTCCCCACGCGGTCAATGTGCTGCCCTTTGTGCTGGACCACCGCCGTCAGGTGACGGTGAAGATGAAGGCCCTGTCCCGCAAGATCGCCTACCTTTCGGTGGACGGGGGCAAGGCCTTCCGGCTCAGCGGCGGGGACATCATGCTGGTCCGGCAGGCGCGGGTAAGGACCCGTCTGATCCGTCTGACCGGACGCACGTTTTATGAAGTCATGACCCATAAACTAGGAAGGATGTGAGCTTCACCACATGAAAGCCAAACGACAGCAGGAGATCCTGCGCATCATCCAGGAGCAGGAGGTAGAGACCCAGGACCAGCTTTTGGCGGAACTGCGGGACCGGGGAGTCCAGTCCACCCAGGCCACCATTTCCCGGGACATCAAGGAGCTCCATCTCATCAAGGAGCTGACCGGCCACGGCACCTACCGCTACGCGGTCTCGGAGCGGAAGGTCTCCCTCAATGTGGCGGGCCGGCTGCGCACGATTTTCAAGGAGGGGGTCACCTCCTTTGATGTGGCCCAGAACATCGTGGTCATCAAGACCATGCCGGGCCTGGCCTCCGCGGCCTGCGCCGCCATCGACGGTATGGACATCGACGGCCTGGTGGGCAGTCTGGCGGGAGACGATACCGCCCTGCTCATCATGCGCACCAGCGAGTCGGCCATGGAATTCAGCGACGAGATCCACAAAATGCTGCAATAAAGAGTGGAGAGTGGAGATAGAAGAGTGCAGATATGGAATTCGCCTGCGGCGAATGAGTTGAAATCGGTCCGGCTCTGCCGGACACAATATCTCCACTCTTCACTCTTAAACTCTCCACTCTTCTTATCTAGTTTGTCCGGAGGTACTTATGCTTTCGCTGCTCCACATCGAAAATATCGCCGTCATCGAACGGGCAGACATCCAGTTCGACGGCGGCTTTAATGTCCTTACCGGCGAGACCGGCGCGGGCAAATCCATCGTCATCGACGCCATCGGTGCCATCACCGGCGGGCGGACCAGCCGGGATCTGATCCGCACCGGGGCCCGGTCGGCCCGGGTGGAGGCCCAGTTCACCGGCGTGGAGGCGCTGCCCGAGCTGTCCGACATGGGCATCACGCCGGAGGGGGGCGAGCTCCTGCTCCAGCGGGAGATCCAGGGGGACGGCAAGAACGTCTGCCGGATGAACGGCCGGCTCATCACGGTGGCACAGCTGCGGGAGGTGGGCCGGTCTCTCATCAACATCCACGGCCAGCACGACGGCCAGCAGCTGCTGGACGAGCGCTGTCACCTGTCCTACCTGGACAGCTTCGGCGGGACGGAGGCATTGCTGGACGGGTTTCAGCGGGCCTACGGGGTGCTGAGCGATTTACGGCGGCAGATCGCCGCACTCCAGATGGACGACGCGGAAAAAGCCCGGCGGGTGGACAGCCTGACTTATCAGATCGGGGAGCTGGAGCGGGCCGGGCTTCGGCCCGGGGAAGAGGCGGCCCTCACCGAGCGGCGGACCCTGCTGCGGGGCGCGGAAAAGATCATCGAGGGGGTGCAGGCGGCCCACTTCGCCCTGTCCGGCGACGATGACGCCCCCGGCGCGGCGGCGCTGGCCGGCGAGGCGTACGGGGCGCTGTCCGCGCTGTCGGACATGAGCGGCGAGCTGTCGGCGGCGGCGGACCGGCTGGCGGAGCTGTCGGCGGCGGCGGAGGAAGCGGCCGAGCTGGTGCGGGATTTAAGGGAGACCTTCGACTTTGAGCCGGGGGAGCTGGACGAGATCGAGAGCCGGCTGGACGTACTCTACCGGCTGAAGAAGAAGTACGGCGACACGGAGGAGGAGATGCTGGCCTATCTGGACAAGTGCCGGGCGGAGCTGGACCAGATCGCCTATTCGGACGACGCCATCGCCCGGCTGGAGACGGCCCGGGCCCAGGCGGAAGGGGAGGCCCGGCAAAAGGCGGAGATTTTGTCCGCCGCCCGCAAGGAAGCGGGGAAGGCGCTGCAAGGGCGCATCCAGCGGGAACTCTCCCAGCTGGATATGCCCAAGGTGCGGTTTGAGACCCAGTTCCGGCCCAAGGGGGGCGCGCTGGGTATGGACGAGACCGGCATGGACGAGGTGCAGTTCCTCATGTCGGCCAACGTGGGGGAGGATCTGAAACCCATTCAGAAGATCGCCTCGGGCGGCGAGCTGTCCCGCATCATGCTGGCACTGAAAAATGTACTGGCGGAAAACGAGCCTATCGCCACGCTGATCTTTGACGAGGTGGACACCGGCGTCTCCGGCCGGGCGGCTCAGCGGGTGGCGGAGAAAATGTCGGACGTGGCCCAGCACAAGCAGGTGCTGTGCGTGACCCATCTGGCCCAGATTGCCGCCATGGCGGACACCCATTTCTCGGTGGAGAAGGGGGAGCGGGACGGCCGGACCTATACCCGGGTGGACCGGCTGGACCGGGAGCAGCGCAAGGGAGAATTGGCCCGGCTCACCGGCGGGGCCCACATCACGCCGGCCATTCTGGCGGGGGCGGCGGAGCTGCTGGACGAGGCCGGCCGGTACAAGGAGGGACAGCATGGAGGATGAGATGGTGCGTCTTTCCTTCCGGCTGACCAGGAAGGAGTACACAAAGGCGGTGCGGTTTTATCTGCGCAAGAGCTGGCGGGTGAGCTGGCTGCAAGGCGTGGTGCTGGTCCTGGCTCTGGCGGGGGTGCTCTGGTCGGCCTGGGCCATGGGCGCGCTGGACCTGCTCCACACCTTCGCGCTGGTCCTTCTGCTGCTGGTGGCGGGTGTGTTGGGGTGGGTCTATCTGATCCAGCCGGGCCGGACCTTTGCCCGGGACCCCCAGCTGTCCCAGCCGGTGCGCTTTTGCTTTTCGGCGGAGGATATCGTCCGGGAAACGGAAGAGAAGGCGGAGTATCTGGACTGGCAGGTCAAACGCTTTTGGCGGAGCCGGCAGTTTTACTATCTCTTCCAGGCCGACGGCAGCTGGCTTTTGCTTCCCCGCCGGGCGTTCGGGAGCGCCCAGGACCAGGGAAAATTTGAGGACCTGGTCCGCCGGGTCAACGGAGAGGCCCAGGTCCGGTTTTTCGGCTCTTGACAAAGGGGAGAAAGGCGGATATAATACCATCTGATACAGCCACTGTGAGGAAAAGGCAGAGTAGCGGAGCCCTGTCCCGCCCAGAGAACCCCCGTTTTGGTGTAAGGGGGAGGGGACGGGCCGTGAATACACCTTGGAGCAGCCGCCTGAACGCGGGAGGACCGTTATTAGGGCTGAGTCGGGCGCGCCCGTTATCGCGCAGCCGTGTGTTGGCACGGCCCGAGGTCATTCCCGCGAGGGAGTGGCGAACCAGAGGTGGTACCGCGTATCAAAGACGCCCTCTGTCCGAACGGACAGGGGGCTTTTTTGCGTCAAAGGAGGGGAAAGATGGACCGGAGCGTTTGTATCCGCTGCGGCGGGACCATGGTCTCCATGGGACGGCAGCTGCTGCGGAAAGGGAACCCCGGCTGGCATCTGCGGGGGGACTTTGAGCACGAGAGCGCGGAAAGCTCTCTTCCGGTGGAGGTGTGGCGCTGCACGAGCTGTCAGCATCTGGACTTCTATCTGGCCGAACGTACCGCGCCGGGACCCGGTTCCGGCATCGCCCAGGCGCCCTGTCCCTACTGCGGCCAGCTCCACGAACTGGACGACCCCAAATGTCCCCACTGCGGGAAACGGTTATTCTGAATAAAGGAGTAATGAACATGACTTGTTACGAAGAACTGAAGGCCCGGGGCCTCATCGCCCAGGTGACCAACGAGGAAGAGATTTCCAGGATGATCAACGAGGGGAAGGCGGTCTTTTACATCGGCTTTGACCCCACCGCCGACTCCCTCCATGTGGGCCACTTCATGGCCCTGTGCCTGATGAAGCGCCTCCAGATGGCGGGCAACCGGCCCATTGCCCTCATCGGCGGCGGCACCGGCATGGTGGGCGACCCCTCCGGCCGGTCCGATATGCGCCAGATGATGACCCCCGAGACCATCCAGCACAACTGTGACTGCTTCAAAAAGCAGATGGAGCGGTTTATCGAGTTCGGCGAGGGCAAGGCCCAGATGGTGAACAATGCCGACTGGCTCCTCAAGCTCAACTATGTGGAGCTGCTGCGGGACGTGGGCGCCTGCTTCTCGGTGAACAACATGCTCCGGGCCGAGTGCTACAAGCAGCGCATGGAGAAGGGCCTCAGCTTCCTGGAATTCAACTACATGATTATGCAGTCCTACGACTTTTACCATCTCTTCCAGCACTACGGCTGCAACATGCAGTTCGGCGGCGACGACCAGTGGTCCAACATGCTGGGCGGCACCGAGCTCATCCGCCGCAAGCTGGGCAAGGACGCCCACGCCATGACCATCACCCTGCTGCTCAACTCCGAGGGCAAGAAGATGGGCAAGACCCAGTCGGGCGCGGTGTGGCTGGACCCCAACAAGACCAGCCCATACGACTTCTATCAGTACTGGCGCAACGTGGGCGACGCGGACGTGCTCAAGTGCCTGCGGATGCTCACCTTCCTGCCCATCGAGCAGATCGACGAGATGGACAAGTGGGAGGGCGCCCAGCTCAACACCGCCAAGGAGATCCTGGCCTTTGAGCTGACCCAGCTGGTCCACGGCACCGAGGAGGCCAAAAAGGCCCAGGACGCGGCCAAGGCTCTGTTTGTGGGCGGCGGCGACATGAGCAACGTGCCCACCACCACCCTCACCGCCGCCGACCTGACCGACGGTTCCATCGGCGTGCTGGACCTGATGCTCAAATGCGGCCTGATCCCCTCCAAGAAGGAGGGCCGCCGTCTGGTGGAGCAGGGCGGCGTGGCCGTCAACGGCGAGAAGGTGTCCGATGTGAATACCGCGTTCACCGCCGATTCCTTCGGCGAGGAGGGCCTGATGATCAAGAAGGGCAAGAAGGTATTCCACAGAGCAAGCCTGGAAAGATAAGAGATAAAAGATAAAAGATAGAGGACCGCGTCGGGGGACAGGAAAGCGTACCGCCTCTGACGCGGCCTTTTCTTTCTTCTCTTTATTCAACAAAACAAAACTTTTGTGTAGTTTGTAGGGGCGGCCTTTATGGCCGCCCGCGTAATCCCGTGCATGGACGGCGGGCGACCACAAGGATCGCCCCTACGGGCTTTTTATATCAAGAGGGCAGAGCATAAAAAAGTCCCCGTGATATGCAAACACGCATACCACGGGGAAAGGGACAAGGAGCGGGACAGGGAAGCGGTCTCCACCAACCTTCCCTATCTCCTATCTTCTATCTCCTCACTCCTAACTCACAATCTCTCCCATGTCGTACAGCCCCGGCTCCTGGACGGTGGAGAGGAACTTGGCGGCCCGTACCGCGCCGGAGGCAAAGACCTCCCGGCTCATGGCGGAGTGGCGGAGTTCGATGACCTCGTCCCGGCCGGCAAAGATGATCTCGTGGTCGCCCACGATGTTGCCCCCCCGGACGGCGGAGATGCCGATCTCGTGGGGGTCCCGCTTCTGACGGACCGACTGGCGGTCGTAGACGTAGTGGGCCTCGTAGGGGAGGGCCTGGGCGGCGGCGTCGGCGATCATGAGGGCGGTGCCGGAGGGGGCGTCCACCTTGCGGTTGTGGTGGCGCTCCACGATCTCCACGTCGTACCCGCCCCCCAGCACGGCGGCGGCCTTTTTCACCAGGTCCAACAGCACGTTGATTCCCAGAGAGAAGTTGGCCGAGCGGAAAATGGGGATGACCTGGGCGGCGTCGCTGATCTGGGCGATTTGCTCCTCCGAGTAGCCGGTGGTGGCCAGGACCAGGGGGACCTTTTTGTCCTTGCCGAAGTCCAGCAGGCCGTCCAGGGCGGCGGGGGAGGAGAAGTCGATGAGGGCGTCGGCCTGGCCGGTAAACTGGGCGGGGGAGGAAAAGACGGGGAAGGGCCGGTCGCCGGCGCCCAGCAGGTCGAAGCCGGCCGCCACCTCCACGTCGGGGTCCTCGGCGCAGATGTCGGCCACCACCCTGCCCATGTGGCCGTTGCAGCCGGAAATGAGTAGTTTCGTCATGGCGTTCTTATCCTCCGATGACGCCGGCGCGGACCATGGCGGCCTTAAGGACCTCCAGGTTTTTGTCCGAAATGTCGCACAGGGGGAGACGGAGTCCGCCGGCCTGATGTCCGGCCAGATTCATGGCGGCCTTGATGGGGATGGGGTTGACCTCGGTGAAGAGGGCGTCGATCAGGTCCATATAGCCGATCTGGAGCTGGGCGGCCTCGGTGAACCGGTCCTCCAGGCAGAGGTGGCTCATCTTGACCATGATCTCGGGCACCAGGTTGGAGGCCACCGAGATGACGCCCTTGGCGCCCAGGCTCATCATGGGCACCACCTGGTCGTCGTTGCCCGACCAGATGTAGAAGTCGTCGGGGCAGACGCAGCGGGTGTGGGCCAGGAGGGAGAAGTTGCCGCTGGCCTCCTTGACGCCGTTGATCTGGGGATTTTGGGCCAGATACTTGTAGGTCTCGGCGGTGAAGGAGACGCCGGTGCGGGAGGGGACGTTATAGAGGATGATGGGCAGGTCCACCCGGTCGGCGATGTACTCATAGTGGCGGATAAGGCCGGTTTGGGTGGCCTTATTATAATAAGGTGTCACATGGAGGAGGGCGTCGGCGCCGGAGTCCTGGGCGTGCTGGGAGAGGTAGACGGCGGCGGAGGTGTCGTTGCTGCCCGCGCCGGCGATGATCTTCACCCGGTGGTTGGCCCGCTTGACGCAGAATTCCACCACGGCGATGTGCTCCCGGATGCTCATGGTGGCGCTCTCGCCGGTGGTGCCGCAGACGCAGATAGCATCCACGCCCCGCTGGATCTGGTTGTCGATGAGGGCGCCGAAGGCGTCGTAATTGATGGCGCCGCTCTCGTCGAAGGGGGTGACGATGGCGGTACAGGTACCGGTGAAAATGGGCTCTCTCATGGCGTTACCTCCTTGTAATATATTGCTCGGCGCACAGCAGCTCGGCCAGCAGCACGGCGCCGCCCGCCGCGCCTCTCAGGGTGTTGTGGGAGAGGCAGACGAACTTATAGTCGTACTGGGTGTCGGGGCGGAGGCGACCGGTGCAGATGGACATACCGTTTTCGGTCATCCGGTCCAGGCGGGTCTGGGGACGGCTGGGATCGGTAAAGTAGTGGATGAACTGCTTGGGGGCGGAGGGGAGGTCCAGCTCCTGGGCGCGGCCCCGGAAGGACTGCCAGGCGCTGAGAATCTCCTCCTCGGTGGGCTTTTTGTCAAAGCTGGCAAAGACGGCGGCCATATGGCCGTTGGAGGCCGCCACCCGGAAGCACTGGGCGGTGATGGAGGGGGTGTCGGCGTTGACGATGACGCCCTGTTCCATGTCCACGCGGCCCCACAGCTTGAGGGGTTCCTTCTCGCTCTTTTCCTCCTCGCCGCCGATGTAGGGGATGACGTTATCCACCATCTCGGGCCAGGACTGGAAGGTCTTGCCCGCGCCGGAGATGGCCTGATAGGTACACACCAGCACCTTGGAGAGGCCGAAGGCCCGCAGGGGATGGAGGGCGGGGACGTAGCTCTGGAGGGAGCAGTTGGATTTTACCGCGATGAAGCCCCGCCGGGTACCCAGGCGGCGGCGCTGGGCGGCGATGACCTCCAGATGCTGGGGGTTGATTTCGGGCACCACCATGGGCACGTCGGGCGTCCAGCGGTGGGCGGAGTTGTTGGACACCACGGGGCACTCGTGCTTGGCGTAGGCCTCCTCCAGGGCCTGGATCTCCTCCTTTTTCATGTCCACGGCGGAGAAGACGAAGTCCACCATGGAGGCGATTTTTTCGATGTCGGCCTCGGCGTTGAGGACCACGAGGTTTTTCGCCTCCTGGGGGATGGGGGTATCCATGGCCCAGCGGCCCTCCACGGCCTGGGCGTAGGTCTTGCCGGCGGAGCGGGGGCTGGCGGCCACGGCGGTGAGCTTGAACCAGGGGTGGTTTTCCATGAGGGTGACGAAGCGCTGGCCCACCATACCGGTGCAGCCGATGACGCCTACCTTATACTGTTCCATTGTTGCAAAAACCTCCAATAACCATACTCTATTCAGAAAAGCCTGAAATAGTCCAGAAAGAGGGGCGGACGGGCGGTCCGTCCCGGGCGGGGAAAAAAAGAAAATCAGCGGGTTTACAGACCGGCTGATTTTGTACTATAATGACAGGGATATGATGCCCCGCCACCATATTGCAAAAGCAGACAGCGCTCCACCGGGCCCAACCGGTGACAGCCGCGGCGCTGTTCGCCACCGCGTCCAGAGAAAGCCCTCCCGAGCGGGACTTCTCTTCGGCGGCGTTCCCCTTCGCGGTACGGATCGGCGGGCCCTGGGAGCCCTCCCCGCGCTACACATGAACGCCGCAACCTCTATCTTGCTTATTTTCTTCATACTAACACAGCCGGAAAGGGATGTCAATACGCTTTGCCGGAGTAAATCGAAAAATCAAACCACATTTCACCCGAGAGAACAGGAGTAGAACCATGAACGCAAAGATCTGGAAGAAGGCACTGGCCCTGTGTCTGGGCGGGGCGCTGCTGCTGCCGGCGGTTCCGGTGCAGGCTGCCGCCGCCGAGACCGACGTCATCCGCATCGGCCTGGCCTACGGCAGCACCGCGCTGCCGGCGGCCAACCTGCAAAACAGCGTGGGCTCGGGCTACCGCCTGGGCTACTTTGACAGCGACGGCGATTTTGTCCAGCTGGCCGCCGTCACCGGCATTGACAAGCTGACCATGCTCAAGGCGGAGAACCTGTATCTCTCCGGCGGCAGCTACACCGCCACGGCGGGGGGGACCCTGGTGGGCTGCTGGTACTTGCAGCTGCCCGGGGCCTACGCCGACTTTGACGCCGCGAAAAAGGCGGCGGCTGCGCTGAGCGGCGGCTTCCCGGCCTGGGTGGCGGGGGAGTGGCAGGTGCGGGTGGGCAGCTGGGCCAGCAAGGCCGACGCCCAGGCCGCCCAGACCGCCCTGGGGCTGACCGACGCCCAGGTGGTGGAGGCGGGGGACTACGCCGTGTCGGTGGTGGAGACGGGCAAGACCGCCATTCTCTTCCACTTTGACGGCGGCTCCAGCCAGGCGCTGGGGGTGCTGCCCGACACCACCGGCAAGAGCGACCCGGTGACCTGGTTCAAGGGATATAAATACTACGGCGGCTTTCGGTATGAGCGCATCAACGGCGGGGACCTGACGGTGGTGAACATGGTGGATCTGGAGGACTACATCTCCTGCGTCATCACCTGGGAGATGAGCGCCTCCTGGCCGGTGGAGGCCCTGAAGGCCCAGGCCTGCTGCGCCCGGACCTACGCCCTGCGCAACCTGAACAAGCACAGCACTTATCACTTCGATTTGTGCTCCGAGACCGACTGCCAGGCCTACCACGGCACCAGCCAGGTGACGGCCAACAGCAACGCCGCCGCCGCGGCCACCGAGGGGGAGTGCATCTGGTATAACGGCTCCCTCATCGAGGCCACCTACTTCTCCAGCGACGGCGGGGCCACCGAGAACTCGGAAAACGTGTGGACCAACACCGTGCCCTATCTGCGGGGGGTGGTGGACCCCTATGAGGCGTCCGTCGCCAGCGAGATCACCAACTACAACTGGACGGTCCGCTATACCGCCAGCGAGCTGGCCGACAAGCTGCGGGCCAAGGGCTATTCCTGCGCCTCCATCGCCTCCTTCCAGGTGTCCCAGCTCACCCCCACCGGCAACGTAAAGTCGGTGAAGGTGGTGGACACGGCGGGCAAGTCGTGGACCATTCCCGGCGCCACCCTCCGCTCCATTCTGGGTACCTCCGTCCTCCGGTCCATCCGCTTTTCCATCACCAGCACCGGCGGCACCGGCGGCAGCGTCTCGCTGGCGGGTGGGAGCACGGCGTCCAGCCTCAGCGGGCTGTATGCCATCTCGGGGGACGGCAGCGTGTCCCAGCTGCCCGACCTGCCCTACGTCATCACCAGCAGCGGGGTCTCGGCCATGACCACCGCCGGCGGCGGCAGCACCTACACCCTCTCAGGCACCGGCTGGGGCCACAGCGTGGGCATGAGCCAGTACGGCGCCAAGGCCATGGCCAAGCAGGGGTATACTTATGATGAGATTCTGGAATTTTATTACACAGGAGTGGACGTTTACTAAGCTATGAAAACATCGGATTTTAACTTTGACCTGCCGGAAGAACTGATTGCACAGACCCCGCTGGAGCGGCGGGACGCCTCCCGGCTGCTGGTGCTGGACAAGGCCACCGGCGAGACGGCCCATATGCACTTTTACGACCTGCCCAAGCTGCTCCGCCCCGGCGACTGTCTGGTGCTCAACGACTCCCGGGTGCTGCCCGCCCGTCTGCTGGGCCACCGGGCGCCGGGCGGCGGCGCGGTGGAGGTGCTGCTGCTCATCGACCGGGGGGAGAAGGTGTGGGAGTGTCTGGTCCGTCCCGGCCGGAAGGTGCGGACGGGGGCCAAGCTCTCCTTTGGGGACGGGGCCTTGACCGCCGAGGTGACGGAGGTGCTGGAAAACGGCAACCGGCTCATCCGCTTTGACTACGAGGGGATTTTTCTTGAAACCCTGGAAAAGCTGGGCAAGATGCCCCTGCCGCCCTACATCAAGGCGGAGCTCAACGATCCGGAGCGGTATCAGACGGTCTACTCCCGGGAGGTGGGCTCGGCGGCGGCGCCCACGGCGGGGCTCCACTTCACCAGGGAGCTGTTGGCGGAGCTCCAGGCCATGGGGGTCCGGCTGGCCTATGTGACCCTCCATGTGGGACTGGGCACCTTCCGGCCGGTGAAGGAGGACGAAATCACCGACCACGAGATGCATTCGGAGTACTGCATGATCTCCAAGGAGACGTCGGACATCATCAATAACACCCGCAAAAACGGGGGACGGGTGATCTGTGTGGGCACCACCTCCTGCCGGACCATTGAAAGCTGGGCGGCGGAGGACGGGACCCTGAAGGAGAGCGCCGGGTGGACCAACATTTTTATCTATCCGGGTTATAAGTTCAAGGTGCTGGACTGCCTCATCACCAATTTCCATCTGCCCGAGTCCACCCTGGTGATGCTGGTGTCGGCGCTGGCGGGGCGGGAGCACATCCTGAGCGCCTATCAGGAGGCCATTGAACAGAGATACCGCTTTTTCTCCTTTGGGGACGCCATGTTCATCACGGATGAGATAAAAGATAAGAGATAAGAGATAAAAGATAGGGCGGGCTGGTTCGTAGGGGCGGCCTTTATGGCCGCCCGTGTTCTCCCTGCAACGCTGGCGGGCGACCACAAGGGTCGCCCCTACAAATGGGTGGAAAGTTTTAGCCCGTGTCCCCGCCGCGCCTGCCATTCCTGTAATTGACAAACCGGGGCCGGATAGGGTACAATAAATAAAATGGCGAGTTTTCGGACACGCTGAAGAAATTGGATGAGAAAGGGCCCCTCAAACGGGGCTTTTCTCTGTTCCGGTCCTGCCGCGTGGCGGGGCCGGCCGAGAGGGGAGCTCTTTCATGGACTGCGCTACGGTATCCGTGCTGGAATTTCTGTTGGAATCCCTGCTGCACCCGCTGAACGCCGGATGGGCCACCTGTCTGGGCATTTTGATGCTGGGCCTGTCCGGCTTTTTGCTTCAGATGCTGGCCATCACCCGGATCAAGCAGACGGCGCTGCGGGTGCTGCCCCTGTTGACGGCGTTTCTGTTCTGCCTGTACGGGGAAGCCCGGTGGAACGGCTGGTTTTTGTCGGCGGAGCAGATGGCCTCTCTGCCAACGGACCGGTTTTCCGGCTTTATTTTCTGCTTTGTGGGTCTGCCCATGCTGATCGGGGCGGGCCTGGCCTGGCTGGTGCGGGCCATCCGCCGGTGGAAGGCGGCCAAGGCGGAGCAAGAGGACGCACACGAGGAATAACGGAGGGTTACGTTTGTTTACTGTCATCAAGCAAGAGGGACGTGCGCGCCGGGGTGTGTTCACCTGTGCCCACGGCACGGTGCAGACCCCGGTTTTCATGAATGTGGGCACCCAGGGCGTCATCAAGGGCGCGGTGTCCGCCCACGATTTGAAGGACATCGGATGTCAGGTGGAGCTGTCCAACACCTATCACCTCCACCTGCGCCCCGGCGACCAGGTGGTCAGGGCCATGGGGGGGCTGCACAAGTTCATGGACTGGGACGGTCCCATTCTCACCGACTCGGGGGGATTCCAGGTCTTTTCCCTGGCCGGCCTGCGGAAGATCAGGGAGGAGGGGGTCACCTTCGCCTCCCACATCGACGGCCGTAAAATCTTCATGGGCCCCGAGGAGTCCATGCAGATCCAGTCCAATCTGGGCAGCGATATCGCCATGGCCTTTGACGAGTGCGTGGAAAATCCCGCCGCCTACGAGTACGCCAAAGCCTCCTGTGAGCGGACCCTCCGGTGGCTGGCGCGGTGCAAGGCGGAGCATGACCGGCTCAACGCCCTGCCCGACACGGTGAATCCCCGGCAGATGCTCTTCGGCATCAACCAGGGGGCCACCTACCCGGACCTCCGGGTGTGGCACATGCAGGAGACCGCCAAGATCGACTGCGACGGCTACGCCATCGGCGGCCTGGCGGTGGGGGAGCCCACTCAGGTGATGTACGACGTCATCGACGCGGTGGAGCCCCATATGCCCAAGGACAAGCCCCGCTATCTCATGGGGGTGGGCACGCCGTCCAACATCATCGAGGCGGTCCACCGGGGGGTGGACTTCTTCGACTGCGTCATGCCCGCCCGCAACGCCCGCCACGGCAAGCTCTACACCTGGGAAGGGGCCATCAACATCAAAAATGAGAAGTACAAGCTGGACGAGCGCCCCATCGACCCCACCTGCGACTGTCCGGCGTGTCAGCACTTCTCCCGGGCCTATCTGCGCCACCTCTTCGCGGCCGGCGAGATGCTGGCCATGCGCCTGGCGGTGCTCCACAACCTGCATTTTTATAACACCCTCATGGCGCGCATCCGGGAACATCTGGACAACGGTTCTTTTGAGGACTTCCGGGCGGAATATTCCGCCAAGCTGGAACAGAAGCTGTGAGAAAAGGACTTGCCAAACGATACGGTCTGCTTTATAATAAGTAGGAATTGATTTTTGGAGGAGATTCATTTGACCATCGATCTGTTGCGTGCGGTATTGTCCGCCGAGGCCGCCACTGATAACAGCGGCAGCTGGATTTCCATGGGCGTGTCCCTGGTGGTGCTCATCGCCGTGTTCTACTTCATGCTCATCCGCCCGGAGAACAAGCGGAAGAAGGAAGCGGCCAAGATGCGCTCCGAGCTGGCGGTGGGAGACGTCATCACCACCATCGGCGGCATCGTCGGCACCATCTGCGCGGTGAAGGAAGAGACCATCGTCATCGAGACCGGCGCCGACCGGGTGCGGATGGAGTTCACCAAGTGGGCCATCTCCAACAAGGGCGCCCAGACCAGCGAGAACGCAAAGTAAAAACGTCCGGCATGGACACCGCCCTCCCGTCATAGACTTCCCGTGGGAAGCTCTGTGAAAGGGAGGGCGTTTTTTATGGGTAAGGAGGAACATCAGGGGACAAGGGTGCTGCGCTACGGGGGCGGCGTGCTGCTGGGCGGCGGAGTGGCGTTTGCCGCGGCGCTGGCGGTGCTGCTGGCCTGCGCCTGGGCCGTCTCCATGGGCTATGCGCCAGAGTCGGCGGGGTATCAGCTGGCGGTGGGAGCCTGCGTGACGGGCGGTCTGGCCGGCGGGATCACGGCGGCGGTGCGCTGTGCCCGCCGTTCGCTGCCGGTGGGTCTGGCGGCGGGGGGCGTGCTGTTTCTGCTGATTTTGACGGTGGGGGCGCTCTGGTTCCAGGCGCTCCCCCTGGAAAAAGGGGGCCTGGGCCTGCTGTTGGGGGCGCTGTGCGGCGGCGGCTGCGGCGGCCTGGTGAGCCGGGCGGCGCTGGGCCGGAAAAAAAGACGAAAATAAATTGAAATCCTTTGGAGGCTATGCTATAATAAATGCGATATCCTAGACATGGGAGGGAAAATAAATGAAGCATATCAAGACGCTCAACGGCGCGACTCTCAAGCAGAGCGCCGCTCACGGTGGCTGCGGCGAGTGCCAGACCTCCTGCCAGTCCGCCTGTAAGACTTCTTGCACCGTGGCCAACCAGAAGTGCGAGAACCGGTAATTGCTTGACCTTTGGCAGAGAAAAGGGGCGGGAGAGATCCCGCCTCTTTTTGTGAGTTAGGAGTTATGAGATAGAAGATAGGAGATAGCGCTGTCTTTCTGTTTGGATGTCTGGGTATATAGATGAAGATGCAAATGCTACAAATATAATTTGGAGGAAGAATAGAACATGGTACATACGTTTCAGGCTCTTGGGGTAAACATCGCGGTGGACGTGAACAGCGGCGCGGTCCACGTGCTGGACGAGCTGACTTACCATCTCCTGGAGCAGGCGACGCCCCCCATGGCGGAGCACTGCCCGGCGGACATCGCGGCCAAGCTCCCCCAGTACGCCCCGGCGGATCTGGAAGAGGCGTGGCAGGAGCTGCGGGGTCTGGCGGAGCAGGGGCTGCTTTTCGAGGAGGACGACTACATCGACCGGGAAAAGGCCGCGTCCATGCAGCAGCAGGCCCTGGTCAAGGCCCTGTGTCTCCATGTGTCCCACGACTGCAACCTGCGGTGTAAATACTGCTTTGCCGGCACCGGCGACTTCGGCACCGGACATCGGATGACCATGAGCGTGGAGACCGCCAAAAAGGCCATCGACTTCGTGGTCCGGAAGTCCGGCCCCCGGCGCAACATCGAGGTAGACTTCTTCGGCGGCGAGCCCCTCATGGCCATGGACACCGTAAAGGAGACGGTGGCCTACGCCCGCTCTCTGGAGGAGCAGTACAACAAGCATTTCCGCTTCACCATCACCACCAACGGGATGCTGCTCAACGACGAGAACATCGCGTATATCAACCGCGAAATGTCCAACGCGGTGCTGTCCATCGACGGCCGTAAGGAGGTCAACGACGACCTGCGCCCCACCGCCGGGGGACAGGGGAGCTACGACGTCATCGTGCCCAAGTTCAAAAAACTCATCGCGGAGCGGGGTGACAAGGAATATCACCTGCGGGGCACCTTCACCCGCTTCCATAAGGACTTCGCCGAGGACGTGAAGGCGTTGACCGAGATCGGCAAGTATGTGTCGGTGGAGCCGGTGGTGGGGAAGGAGAGCGACCCCTACGCCATCCAGGAGAGCGACCTTCCCGAGCTGAAGGCGGAATATGAGCGCCTGGCGGAGTACCTGAGGGACCGGCGGGACGTAAACTTCTTCCACTTCAACGTGGATCTGTCCCAGGGCCCCTGCGTCATCAAGCGGCTGCGGGGCTGCGGGGCCGGCTGCGAGTATGTGGCCATCACCCCCGACGGGGACATCTATCCCTGCCACCAGTTCGTGGGCAACGAGGAATACAAGCTGGGCTCGGTGTATGACGGCACCTTCAACAAGGAACTGTCCAGCCGGTTCGCCGGTCTGAACATCTACACCCGGGAGGAGTGCCGCAACTGCTGGGCCCGGTTCTACTGTTCCGGCGGTTGCTCGGCGTCTAACCTGCTGGTCAACGGCAACATCCAGCATCCCCACAAGGTGGGCTGCGAGTTGGAGCGCAAGCGTCTGGAGTGTGCCATCGCCATCAAGGCTATTGATGCGGGCCTGGCGGACTGAGGAAAACGGAATACGAGATATAGCGGTATACGTTTTGTATACCGCTATATTTTGTGTCTTTTTAGAGAGGGCGGGAGGACCTCACTTTTTACCAGTTTATAAAGTTTACATAATATAGTATACATAACATGGTATACAGAGCGTATAAAACGGGGAGGGGCGGCAGGAACCGCTTGCATAATCGGACGGGGTGGGGTATAGTATTACAAAAAGGAATCACCACATAACCCCACCCGCCGGCGCATAGGATAGCCGGGAGGTGAGGCGGTTGAAAACAGGAAAGGGCTGGACGGCCGGCGATGGGCGCCTGACGGCGCTGGCGGTGCTGTCCCTGTGTTTTTTGGGGGGCGGGCTGCTGGGCGTTCTGTCCGCGGCGGGCGCGGAGGAGGAAGCGGCGGCCGGTCTGGCGTCCTATTTGTCCGCCTTTCTGGCCACGGCCCAGGCCGGGACCCTCAGCGTGCCCGGTCTGCCCGCCCAGGTCTGGTCCGTGATCCGCTGGCCGCTGCTGGTGCTGCTGCTGGGCTTCAGCGCGGTGGGACTGGTGGGCATCCCGGCGGTGTTCGGCGTCCGGGGCTTTTTGCTGGGCTTCTCCATCGGCTCCTTCGTGCGCTTTTACGGCGGGGCGGGGGGACTGCTGGCGGCGCTGGTTTTTGGGGTGTCGGGCTGCGTGGCGGTGCCGGTCCTCTTTGTGCTGGGGGTGCAGAGCCTGCTGGCCGCCCGGACGCTGGCGCTGCGCATGGTGGAGGAGCGGCGCAGGCTGCTGCCCTACGGACGGCGGTACTGGCTGTGCTGCGGGGTGTGCGCCGGGGGGCTGGCGGTGTGTGTGCTGCTGGAATGGGCGGCGGTGCCGTCGCTGGTGATGGGCGCCGCCCGGCTGCTCCGGTTATCCTGAAAAAGAAGAGGATGGTGGGTATGGACTGCTATGAAGCCTTTGCGCGTTACCTGCTGGAGGAAAAGAAAGCCTCGCCCAACACGTCCAGCTCCTATCTGCGGGACGTGCGGCAGTATCTGCACTGGCTGGAGGTACGGGGCATCCCGGCGGAGGGCGCGGTGCGCGCCGACGTGGAGGGGTACAGCCACAGCCTGTTTGCCCAGGGAAAATCGGCGGCCACGGTAACCCGGTCGCTGGCCTCGCTGAAATCCTTTTACGGCTATCTGCTGCGGGAGGGGGCGGTGGAGGAGAACCCGGCCCGTGGTCTGACGTCGGTGCGGGTGGAGCGCAAGCTGCCGGCCATCCTGACCCGGAAGGAGGCGGAGCTCTTTTTGGACCAGCCCGACATGAGCGAGCCCAAGGGCTGCCGGGACAAGGCCATGCTGGAGGTGCTCTACGCCACCGGTATCCGGGTCAGCGAGCTCATCGCCCTGGATGTGGACCACGTGGATCTGGCGGGGGGACTTTTGCGCTGTCCGGGCCGGAAGGAGCGGCTCATTCCCCTCTATCCGGCGGCGGTGCGGGCGTTGAAAGCCTATCTGACCCGTGTGCGCCCCCAGGTCATCGAGCGGCCCGACGAGACGGCCCTCTTTGTGAACATGAGCGGGGAGCGGATGAGCCGGCAGGGCTTTTGGAAGATCATGAAGCAGTACCAGGAAAAGGCGGGCATCCAAAAGGACATCACCCCCCACACCCTGCGCCACTCCTTCGCGGCCCATCTGCTGGAGAACGGGGCCGATCTGCGGGCCATACAGGAGATGCTGGGCCATGCGGACATCTCGTCCACCCAGATCTACACCCAGGTGGTGGGGCGGGACCTCAAGCAGCTCTACCGCCGCACCCATCCCAGGGCGAAAATCGGATAAAGAAAAAGAAAAGGTCAGGAACCCGGAAAGTTGGGTCCCTGACCTCTTTTCATAGGAACACTGTGGGCTTGCCGCCATCGGCGGGGCAAATCTTTGTGTTTGTGTAGGGGCGGCCTTTATGGCCGCCCGCATTACCCTCTGCAAGGCCGGCGAGCGACCACAAGGGTCGCCCCTACAGGGCGGGAGAGGATCGCAGTACCCCGGCGTGGATTCCGTAGCTTCTTACGTCGTTTGGGTCCCGGCCTCTTTTTGACCTGGGTCAGATTCGTTTTGTCAGGACGCGGCCTCCTCGGTTTCCGTATCGGCGGCCAGCAGGCTGTCGGCGGTGGCGGAGAGGAGGTCCTCCACAATGCTCTCGTTGATGCGGTGGATGGCATCGGAGCCGTTGAGCACGGCGTAATAGTAGCTGCCGTCGTCGGTGGCGCCGCCGATTTCCAGCTTCATGGCCGAGCCGTCGCTGCAGGTGACGGTAATGGTGACGGGATCGTCCAGCCCGCAGGCGGCCTGTTCCTCCGCGTCGGACCGATAGTCGTAGCAGGAGGAGAAATAGAGGTAGGAGAGGCTGGAGAGCATCCCGCTCAGGACGTCGTTGTCCGCGTCGATGTCCTGCCCGTCCAGGGACCAGGTGTAGGACGAGACGGTCTCGCCGGAGTCCTCGTCGGTCTCGGTGGAGGTGCGCTTGGCGAGGGTCAGGGTCTGACCGTCCCGCTGGATGGCGATGGTCTCCATATTGTCCTCGCTCAGATCGGGGAAGGTCTCCACCTGGGCCAGGTCCATCAATTCCACGTTCAGATCATCGGCCAGGGTGGAGGAGATGGTGTAGACGGTGGTTTTGCCCTCCACCTGGGCGTAGTTGTAGGCGCTGTCCACGCTGTTGCCGATGAGGACGGTCTCCTGGTTTCCGGCGCTGTCGGAGAGGGTGATCTCATATTATAGGTCACCGACAGGCTCTTGGCGGGGATGGAGAGGTTGGACAGATCGTCAAAGCCGCAGGTCACGCCGTTCATGAAGATGGTCTCGTTGGCGAGGCTGGGATTGGAGGCGAGGATCTCGCCGTCCAAAAAGCTGGTGCTGCCAAAGACGGTGAGCCGTCCGCCCGCCGCGGTTTCGTCGGTGGTCTCATCGGTGGTTTCATCGCTTTCATTGGAGGTCCAGGTACACACCGCGCCCAGCAGGTAGGAACCCTGGACCTGTCCGTCCTCGGTGACGGCGTAGGCGTTATCGCTGGTGGTCATGAAGGGGGTGACGGTGACGGCGGCGTCCTCACTCTGGCTCTCGGCGGTCTGGGTAAAGCCCCGGCTGTTGGCCAGGTAGGTGACGGAGTTGGCGTCACAGCCGTCGCACAGGTCGGCGGCGGTGCTCAGGGTGGCGTAGAGGTAGAAGGGGGAGCCGAACTGGGGGAAGTACTGGGACAGGTCGGCGATATATCCCTCGGCCACCTCCAGGCCGCAGTCATAGAGGAAGCCCTCCCAGTTGGGCAGGGAGGCGTCGCTCTGGGCCAGGAGGAGGATCATCTGTCCGCCGCTTGAGAGGTAATTTTGGAACATGGTCACCTCGTCGGCGGAGAGGTCGCTGGTGGGGCCGTTGACGATGAGCAGGTCGCAGTCCTCGGGGACGCCGCCGTTGGTGAGGACGCTCACCGAGGAGAGGGAGAGGTTTGCCTTTTCAATGGCGTCGGTGATGGCGGAGGGGAGGTCGGCCTCGCCGTGGCCGGTGAGGGTGTAGAGCAGCTTTTGGGTGTCGCCGGTGACGTAGTCGATGGCGGAGGTGAGCTGGCCGTCGGCGTCGAAGGTATCCTCCACATAGGAGAAGGAGTTCATGTCCACGGTGTAGGTGATGAGCTCGGAGAAGGAGATGACCCGCTCCTTGCCGGTGGCGGCGCAGGTGACCACGAGGGAGTCCTCGTCGGCGTCATAGGCGCTGGCCTGGCTGGGGTAGGCCACCGGGTCCAGGGCGGTGAGGGTGATGTGGTCGGAGCAGGCGGCGTAGTTGTACAAAAACTTTTCGATCCGCTGGTCCACGGCGCCTTCCTGGGCCAGGACCACGATCTCCACGTCCTCCTCCAGCCCGGCCAGGAATTCCCTGGAGGTGTCGGAGACGGCGTAGAGGCTGTTGTCGGTCAGGTCGAACTCCCGGAGGTTGGAGGGGAGCTGGCCGGCGATGAGGTTGACCAGGATCACCAGCACGACAGCCAGGGCGGTCATACCGGCCAGGTAGCCGCCCCGCTTCCAGGCGCGGCGGGTATAGGCGCTGGGCTGGTTGGGTTTATGCAGTATCATGATGACAGCTCCTCCTTAATTCCAACGCCGCTTTTGCAGGGTCTGAACGGTGAGAAAGAGGAACAGGAAGGCCATGGAGAGATAGAGCACCAGGCCGCCCAGATCAAAGACACTGTAATCGGCGAAATTATAAAAGACGGTGCGGAAGGCAAAGACCGACAGCACATTGGACAGGGCGTCGGGCAGGAAGCTCATCAGGTCCTCCCAGAGAAAGAGGATGAGGAGCACGGCGAAGGTGCCCACGGCGGCGATAATCTGACTTTCGGTCAGGGAGGAGATGAACATGCCGATGGCGATGAACACGCAGCCCATGAGGAAGAAGGCGAAGAGGGAGGCGTAATCGGAGAGGAGGTAGGCCTGGCCGTTGGCGGCGATGATAAGGGGGCAGAAGGCGGCCAGGACCACCGGCACGGCCAGCACCGTCACCATGGCCAGGTATTTGCCCACCACCACGCCGGTGAGGGAGACAGGGGCGGTGAGGAGGAGCTGATCGGTTTTGCCCCGCCGCTCGTCGGCCATGGACTTCATGGTCAGGATGGGGATGGTGAACATCAGAATGTTCATCAGGCTGATGAGGGAGATGGAGAAGTGGGGATAGCCGCTGAAGATGTTATAGGCCATGAAATAGATACCGGTGAAAAAGACCAGGGCGGCGATGAAGATATAGCCGATCATGGAGTTGAAATAGGAGCTGAGCTCCCGCTTGTAGATGGCGGTCATTGGGCTTGCTCTCCTTCCTGCGTTGGGGCGGCGGCGGACGTGTCCGGCGTCCGGGAGACGCCGGGCTGCTGTCCGGGGTCGTCGCTGGTGAGGCGGAGGAAGATATCCTCCAGGGTAAGGGCGTCCCGGCGGAGGGCCAGAATGGGCAGACCGGCCTGGGCGCAGGCGTGGAAGAGGTCCTCCCGGATGTCGGCGCCGGTGGCCTGTTCCAGGCGATAGGAGACGGCGTTTTCCTCCCGGGTGGGGAGGGGGGAGAGGGCGGCGACGGAGGGCACCCCGGCCAGCATGGCCCGGGCCTGGCTGTCGGTACCCCGGAGGGTGAGCTCCAGGGTGGGCTCGTCGGCCAGCTCCCGCTCCAGCTCGTCGGGCGCGCCGCAGGCCACCTTCCGGCCGTGGTGGATGATGAGCAGGTGATCGCAGACCTCCTGCACCTCGGAGAGGATGTGGGAGCTGAGCAGGATGGTATGGTTTTTGGACAGGGAGCGGATGAGGGTGCGGATCTCCAGGATCTGCTTGGGATCCAGGCCTACGGTGGGCTCATCCAGGATGAGGACCTTGGGGAAGCCCAGCAGGGCCTGGGCCAGACCCACCCGCTGGCGGTAGCCCTTGGACAGGTTGCGGATGAGCCGTCCCCGGACGGTCATGGTGCCGGTCATCTCCATGACCCGGTCCACCTGGCTGTTCCGGTCCTTCCGGGACACCTTTTTCAGCCCGGCGGCAAAGAGCAGGTATTCCTCGCAGGTCATGTCCATATAGAGAGGGGGCAGCTCGGGCAGATAGCCCACGGAGCGTTTGACCAGCTCCGGTTCGTCGGTAATGCTGTGGCCGTCCACCAGGACTTCCCCCTCGGTGGCGCCCAGGTAGCCGGTCATGATGTTCATGGTGGTGGATTTGCCGGCGCCGTTGGGGCCCAGGAACCCGAAGATCTGGCCGTCCGGCACAGAGAAGCTCAGGTGATCCACGGCCAGGTGCGCGCCGTATCGCTTCACCAGATCGCGTACTTCGATCAAGACAAAAATCCTCCTTTTGCGTCAGCTGCGTCTCCCGCCGGGAGGCGCGTCTTTCGTAATGGTAGTCCGCCAAGTTGAAATAAGCCTGAAAATCCTGTAAACAATCTGTGAAGGAAGCGGAGAAGGGGGGCGCGAAAAAAAGAGAAAAAAGGGGTTGACAGGGGAGGGAGGGCGTGGTATTATAATACCCGTCGCTGAGAGCAAGCCGAACGGCGGGCCGGACGCGACGGAACAATGCGCGAGTGGTGGAATTGGCAGACTCGCTAGATTCAGGTTCTAGTGTGCATTACGCACGTGCGGGTTCAAGTCCCGCCTCGCGCACCAAAGAAGGACATCCGTATGGATGTCCTTCTTTTTTGCCATGGGCATAAAAAGACGTGGTCGCAAAGCGGACTTTGCGACCACGTGGTGCCGGTAGTCGGACTCGAACCGACACGATGTCGCCACCAACGGATTTTGAGTCCGTCACGTCTACCAATTCCATCATACCGGCCTATCAGCGTTCTTCATTATAGCGGATTTGGACCGGTTTGGCAAGTACAAAATTCCGGTCCCAGAAAAAAATACTTCCCATGAGGTGGGAAGCGTGATAAAATGAACTGATATGCGGGAAAAAGGAGGGGGGAGCGGAATGCGGATTCTGGGGATTGACCCGGGCTTTGCCATTGTGGGCTTCGGCCTGCTGGAGAGCGGCGGGGGAGTGCAGCGGCTGGTCACCTGCGGAGCCATCACCACCCCGGCCGGGGAGCCGCTGCCCAGCCGTCTGGCGCAGATCGCCGACGATATGGATACCCTCCTGGAGCGGTTCCGGCCCGACGCCATGGCGGTGGAGGAGCTCTTTTTCAACAACAACATCACCACCGGCATCAGCGTGGCCCAGGCCAGAGGGGTGATCCTCCTCAGCGCCCAGCGGGCGGGGGTGCCCATCTTTGAGTACTCCCCCTCCCAGGTCAAGCAGGCGGTGGCGGGCTACGGCAAGGCGGAAAAGCGGCAGGTCATGGCCATGGTCAAGCGGCTGCTGGGCTTAAACGCCGTCCCCAAGCCGGACGACGCCGCCGACGCGGTGGCCATCGCCCTGTGCCACGCCCGGTCCTTTACCTCCCGCCTGTCCCTGCTGGACTCCGCCCGGCCGGGCAGCGGCCGCTATGCGGTCCGGCGGTGAGAAACACCAAACACATCGGAGTGGGAGAAGCCATGTTTTACTACCTCAACGGCACGGTGGCCCATGTGGCCCCCTATCTGGCCGTCATCGACTGCAACGGGGTGGGCTACGCCTGCCGCACCACCCATCAGACCCTGGCCCAGCTCCAGAAAGGGGAGCGGGCCAAGCTTTATACCTACCTGAACGTCCGGGAGGACGCCATGGAGCTCTATGGCTTTTATACCGAAAACGAGCGCAGCTGCTTTGAAATGCTCATCGGGGTGTCTGGCGTGGGGCCCAAGGCCGCCATTTCCATCCTGTCCTCCACCACGCCGGAGGGACTGGCCATGAGCATCATCACCGGCGACGAAAAGGCCCTCACCGTGGCCCCGGGCATCGGCAAAAAAATTGCCCAGCGCATCATCCTGGAGCTGAAGGACAAGCTGGCCAAGGGGCAGCTCAGCCCGGGCGGCGAGACCTACGGCGGCACCGGCGTAACGGTGATTCCGGAGAACAAGAGCAGCGAGGCGGCGGCGGCGCTGGCGGTGCTGGGCTACTCCCAGGGGGAGATCGCCGCGGCCCTCAAGGGCCTGGACGTGGAGGGCATGACGCTGGAGGCCCTCATCAAGGCGGCGCTGAAGAAAATGGCCCAACCCTGAGAGAGATAAGAGATAAAAGATAAGAGAGCGGGAAAGCGGGGGAGGGACCCACGGTTCGCGTCCGCTGTCCGCTGCCCTTTGGCTTGCATACGGAATATAAAGGAGGGAAACTTCCATGAGCATCGATTTTTCGGACACCGGCGGCTTCGAGACCGAAGAACCGCTGGTGACCACGTCCCTCACCCGGGACGACGAGAACGAGGGTTCCCTGCGTCCCAAGACGCTAAAGGAATACATCGGCCAGAAGAAGGCCAAGGGCAACCTGGAGGTGTTCATCCAGGCGGCCAAAATGCGGGGCGAGCCGCTGGACCATGTGCTCCTCCACGGCCCGCCCGGACTGGGCAAGACCACCTTAAGCAACATCATCGCCAACGAGATGGGGGTCAATATTCGCATCACCTCCGGCCCGGCCATTGAAAAGCCCGGCGATCTGGCGGCCCTGCTCACCAACCTTTCGGAAAACGACATCCTCTTTGTGGACGAGATCCACCGGCTCAACCGCTCGGTGGAGGAGATCCTCTACCCGGCCATGGAGGACTACGCCATTGACATCATCATCGGCAAGGGTCCGTCGGCCAACTCCATCCGGCTGGATCTGCCGAAATTCACCCTCATCGGGGCCACCACCCGGGCGGGGCAGCTTTCCGCGCCTTTGCGGGACCGGTTCGGTGTGACCCTGCGGCTGGAGCTCTACACCCCCGAGGAGCTGGCCCTCATCGTCAAGCGCTCGGCGGGCATCCTGGAGGTGCCCATTGAGGACGAGGGGGCCATGGAGATCGCCAGGCGGAGCCGGGGCACCCCCCGCATCGCCAACCGGATGCTCCGCCGGGTGCGGGACTTCGCCCAGGTCAAGGCGGGAGGGGTCATCACCCGGACGGTGGCCGACGCGGCTCTGACGGCCCTGGAGGTGGACCATCTGGGGCTGGACAGCGTGGACCGGCGGATGCTTTTGAGCATCATCGAGCACTACGGCGGCGGGCCGGTGGGCCTGGAGACCCTGGCCGCCACCATCAACGAGGAAGCGGTGACCCTGGAGGACGTGTACGAGCCCTATCTCATGCAGATGGGTTTTTTGACCCGCACTCCCCGGGGGCGCTGCGTGACCCAAAGGGCCTATCAGCATCTGGGCCTTTCCGTGCCCGGCGGGACGGGGCTGGACCAGCTGCGCTTTTGACTTACATTTCTCTATATTCTTAAATCAGAAAGAGGTAATCAATATGGGTAAATTGTTTGGGACCGACGGTATTCGCGGTGTGGTCAACGCCGGTTTGGACGCCATGCTGGCCTTCCAGGTGGGTCTGGCCACGGCGCAGGTCATGCGGGAGGAGACAGGGAAGGACCGTCCCCGGGTGGCCATCGGCAAGGACACCCGCATCTCCTCCGACCTGCTGGAAAACGCCCTGGTGGCGGGTCTCTGCTCCGCCGGGGCCGACGTGCTCCATCTGGGCGTCATGCCCACCCCCGGCGTGGCCTGGATCACCGTGGAGACCGGCGCAGACGCGGGCATCGTCATCTCCGCCTCCCACAACCCCTTCGAGCATAACGGCATCAAAATCTTCAACAGCCAGGGCTACAAGCTGCCCGACGCCCTGGAGGAGCGCATCGAGGACATCATCCTCAACCACAAGGAGGTGCCCCTCAAGACCCACGGGGACCTGGGCCGCATCATCCACGCCGACCAGGAGGAGAAGGCCGCCTATGTCAAGCACCTGGCCTCCACCGTGGACGACGACTTCGACGGCCTGCGCATCCTGGTGGACTGCGCCAACGGCGCCTCCTCCGCCACCGCCCCCGCTCTGTTTGCCTCCTTCCCCAAGCTGAAGGCCGACATCATCTACGCCGACCCCGACGGGGTGAACATCAACAACGGCTGCGGCTCCACCCACCTGGGCCAGCTCAAGGAGAAGGTGGTGGCCGGCGGTTATGATCTGGGCCTGGCCTTCGACGGTGACGCCGACCGCTTCCTGGCGGTGGACGAGAGGGGCGAGGAGATCGACGGCGACCAGATCATGGCGGCCTGCGCCCGGGTGCTCCAGGCGGAAGGGAAGCTCAACGGCAACACCATGGTGGGCACCGTCATGAGCAATATGGGCCTGCATATTTTTGCAAAGGAGCACGGCATGAATCTCTACTGCACGCCGGTGGGCGACCGCAACGTGCTGGAGAAGATGCTGGACGGGGACTACGTCATCGGCGGCGAGCAGTCGGGCCACACCATCTTCCGGGCCTACGCCACCACCGGCGACGGCCAGCTGACCGCCCTGCAATTTTTGCAGGTATTCCACCGCTCCGGCCTGAAGGCGTCGGAGCTGGTGGCCGACTGCAAGCGCTATCCCCAGGTGCTCATCAACATCCCCGTGGCCAGCAAGGAGAAGAAGGAGGAGATCATGGCCGCCCAGTCCCTGAAGGACGCCGTGGCCGCCAAGGAGGCCGCGCTCAACGGCACCGGCCGCATCCTGGTCCGACCCTCCGGCACCGAGGCCCTGCTGCGGGTCATGGTGGAGGCCCAGACCTCCGAAGCGGCCCAGAACTGCGCCGAGGAACTGGCAGAACTCATAAAAAATCTGTGAGCCAACGGGGAGTCTTATAAATAATTTGCATAAACACTTGACAAACCCACCGTTTCCTGGATATAATACTGGTCAAGGAGATTTGGCATGGATGCAATCCACCCCCCACAGCAGGATAGGGTCCAGCGGCAGGATGCCGCCGTCCGGCGGGACGGGTCCGACGAGGCCCTGTGTGCCTTGGCAGTCTCGGGCGACCGGGACGCCGAAGAGACTCTGGTTCTCCGGTATAACCGGATGGTGCGTATCTGCGCACGGCCGTATTTCCTGGCGGGAGGGGACAGCGAGGATCTGATCCAGGAGGGTATGCTGGGTTTGATCCACGCCATCCGGGAGTACGACCCCAACCGGTCGGCCGCCTTCCGCACCTATGCCGAGCGCTGCATCCGCAGCCGCCTCATCTCCGCCATCAAGGCAGCGGCACGAGATAAACATACGCCGCTCAATGATGCGATTTCTTTCGAAACCCCACTTTTTGACGGATCTACCATCCATAATGCCTGCGGTACCGACTACCGTCGCCTGGAGAACCCGGAGGATGCTTTCATCTGCCGGGAGGAGCATCAGGAACGCATGCGTGTGCTGAAGGGACAGCTGTCTGGTTTCGAAGCCAAAGTCCTGGCCTGTTATCTTGGCGGTCTTTCCTATGCCGAGATCGCCGCTCAGGTCAAACGGTCCCCCAAGTCGGTGGACAACGCTGTCCAGCGCATCCGGCGCAAAGTGGCACAGCACTATTTTCCCGGCGAAGTCAGCGAAAGCTGAGCGCAATATAACACTGTCCCAGCAAATCTCGGTATCAAAATCCGGACCTGGGCAAACGAGTCAAAGAGAGGGTATTATCATGTACGAAGACAAGACACTTGTATGCAAGGAATGTGGCCAGGAGTTCGTGTTCACCGCCGGTGAGCAGGAGTTCTACGCCGAGCGCGGCTTCCAGAACGAGCCCCAGCGCTGCAAGGCCTGCCGTGACGCCCGCAAGGCCGCTTCCCGCGGTCCCCGCGAGTACTTCACCGCCACCTGCGCTTCCTGCGGCGGCGAGGCCCGGGTGCCCTTCGAGCCCAAGTCCGATCGTCCTGTGTACTGCAGCGACTGCTTCGCCCGTATGCGCGGCGAGCGGTAATCGATCCGATTACCTTTCCATGGCCGCCGGTCCCGTACCGGCGGCCATTTTTTTATGTACGCCAGAGGGCCGTGCCGCCGGCGCGGTGAAAAAGACGGTTGAAAAAAAAGCAGAAATAGGGTATACTACCGACATACTATGATTTGGAGGTCCGACAACATGGCTCAGATTACGAAAGATACCATCATCGGCGATATCCTGGACATTGCCCCCGAGACCGCGCCCATCTTCCTGTCCATCGGCATGCACTGCCTGGGCTGCCCCTCTTCCCGCGGGGAGACGGTGGAGCAGGCCTGCATGGTCCATGGCGTGAACGTGGACGCGCTGCTGGAGGAGCTGAACAAGTCCATCGCCGCGCACTGATTGCAGGATAAAAAAGAAGGGGAGCGGCTGCGGCCGCTCCCTTTTGGGTCTGGGGGAGGTGTGTTTATGAGACCCATTGAGCTCTCGCCCCGCCTGCGGGCGGTGGCAGATCTGGTCCCGGCGGGCACAAAATTTGTGGACGTGGGGACCGACCACGCCTATCTGCCCGTCTATCTCATCCAGCAGGGGGTGTTGGACCGGGCGGTGGTGTCCGACCTGCGGAGCGGTCCCCTGGACCGGGCCCGGCAGACGGCGGCCCATTACGGGCTGACCGAGCGGCTCTCCTTCCGGCTGTGCGACGGCTTGGCCCGGGTGGCGCCGGAGGAGGGGGAGACCATCGCCATCGCCGGCATGGGCGGGGAGACCATCGCGGCCATTCTCAACGCCGCGCCCTGGACCAAGCTGGGCAAGCGGCGGCTCATCCTCCAGCCCATGAGCGCCCTGCCCGATCTGCGGGGCTGGCTGGAGGGGGCCGGCTACGCCATCGTGCGGGAGGTTTTGTGCCAGGAGGGGAAGAACCTCTATACGGTGCTGCTGGCGGAGCCGGGGACCATGCCGCCCCTCACCCCCGCCGAGCGCTGGGTGGGACGGCAGGAGACCGGCAGGGGAGACCCGCTGCGGCCCGCGCTGCTGGAGCGGCAGCGGCGCCGGGTGACCCGCGCCCTGGAGGGCATCGCCCACTCCACCCGTCCGGAGGATATCCCCTGGCGGGCCGAGCTGCAAGCGGTGCTGACCGGACTGGAAGCCATGGAAAAGGAGTTGGAAGTATGACCACAGTCAATGATATTTTTGTGTATCTGGATGAACAGGCCCCGTTTTCTCTTCAGATGAGCTTTGACAACGCGGGCTTTCTGGTGGGCCACCGGAACGCGCCGGTGAAGAAGGTCCTCATCTCGCTGGACATCACCGAGGAGGTGGCCAGGGAGGCGGTGGAGACAGGCGCGGAGCTGATCGTCTCCCATCATCCGGTGATCTTCCATCCGGCCCGTTCGGTGACCGACGCCGACCCGGTGGGACGGACCCTGCTGACGCTGGCGGAGGGCCATGTGGCGGCCATCTGCGCCCATACCAACCTGGACGCGGTGGCAGGCGGCGTCAACGACGCCTTGGCCCGGCAGCTGGGCCTGGTGAAGATTGAGCAGCTCCATCCCGACGGGGTGGACGCTTCGGGCCGGCCCTACGGCATCGGCCGGGTGGGGCTTACCGAAGGGGTGCCGCTCTACGCCCCCGCCTTTGCCGCCAAGGTCAAGGAGCTGCTGGGGGCCAACGGAGTGCGCTATGTGGACGCCGGCCGTCCGGTGCGCCGGGTGGCGGTGGGGGGCGGCGCCTGTGCCGATATGCTCACCGACGCCCTCAAGCTGGGCTGCGACACCTTCGTCACCTCCGACGTGAAGTACAACGGCTTCCTGGACGCCCGGGACTGGGGGATCAACCTCATCGACGCGGGCCACTATCCCACCGAAAACGTGGTCTGCCCGGTGCTGGAGAAGTGGCTCCGGGCCGGCTTCCCTGGCGTGGAGATTGTTCATACCGCCAAGCACTCAGAGGTATTTCAATACCTCTGAGAAGAGTGAAGAGTTGAGAGTGAAGAGTTGAGAGTGAAGAGTTGAGAGATGGAATTCGCCTGCGGCGAATGATTTCAAATCTGTCCGGCGGAGCCGGACGCCGTATCTTCCCTCTCCACTCTCCAATCTTCACTCTAAAATCAAGTATGGTCTTGTCAAGAGCGGGAAAAAGTGATAAACTAGTTGCGCTGTTTTTGCAGATCGTCTTTTTATCAAGGCAGATACATAGGATTTTCAGAAGGGAACGATAGTATGTCTGGACATTCCAAGTGGCATAATATTCAAAAGACCAAGGGCGCGGCGGATGCCAAGCGCTCCCAGCTCTTCACCAAGATTGCCCGCGAGATGATCGTGGCCGTCAAGCAGGGCGGCAGCGGCGACCCGGCCAATAACTCCCGTCTGGCCACCGTGGTGGCCAAGGCCAAGGCGGCCAACATGCCCAACGACAACATCAAGCGCACCATCGAAAAGGCCCTGGGCTCGGGCAGCACCGACAGCTATGAGACCGTGGTCTACGAGGGCTACGGTCCCTCCGGCGTGGCCGTCATCGTGGACGCCCTCACCGACAACCGCCAGCGCACCGCCCCCGAGGTCCGTCACCTGCTGGACAAGTACGGCAAGGGCCTGGGCGCCACCGGCTGCGTGTCCTGGTCCTTTGACCGCAAGGGCGTCATCGTCATGGAGCGGGAGGACCTGGACGAGGACACCGTCATGATGGACGCCCTGGAGGCCGGCGCCGACGATATGCAGGCCGAGGAGGAGACCTTTGAGATCTACACCGACCCCGACGCCTTCGGCGACGTGCTGGCCAAGCTGGAAGAGAAGGGCTATACCTTCCTCCAGGCCGCGGTGGAGATGGTCCCCCAGACCTACGTCAAGCTGGAGGACCCCGAGGACATCAAGAACATGGAAAAGCTCATCGACCTCCTGGAGGAAAACGACGACGTCCAGAACGTCTGGCACAACTGGGACCAGGACTGAGGCCGTAGGGGCGACCCTTGTGGTCGCCCGCCGTATAGTACGCAACCGAAAAGAAGAGGTCAGGACTGCTGTATGGGCAGGGCCTGGCCTCTTTTTCATTCAAAAAAATTTCTCTTCTCAGCCGCCCCGCGCCGGGGCGCTATGACGATAACTATAACCATATCTATATCTATTACTATAACTATATGGCGGCCCATTGTGTACGCAAACGTGCAAAAAACGGGGGTGGACGGCGTATGGTATCAGGAGGTGATACCATGGCACAAAAAAGAAGTTTTTTGCTGTATTTTGATAACTATCCCATCATACAGGGCTTGTCCAATGAGCAGCGCGGGCTGCTGCTGACAGCGCTCTTCCACTACGCCATTGCCGCCATACAGCCGGTTGGAAAGACGATCGAACAAGTAATAGAAACTTTTCCCGCCATGAGTGATGAGACAAAAATGGCGTGCCGCTTCATGTGCGCCAATATCGAACGGGATACACAGCGTTGGCTGAGCCGCCAGCAGGGCTGCGCCCGCAAAAAGGAAGAACAGGGAAGCGGCGCGCTGTCGTCTGAAGGCAAACACCGACAGGTGGAGGAAGTGGAGCGGATGCGCCGCGACATGGCCAAATGGCGGGTGGTGGAATGACCGATGGATGAAAAAAACAGACAACCCCCCGAAAAAGGGATGTTGTCTGTTCTTCTGGTACAAGCAGGCCTGTAAGCCGGGTTCTGTCCTTTAAGACAGCCATCTATCTCGACGCACCGTTGCCGGTACGCTCCAGCCGCCTCCCCGGGACGGTCGGGCCGACCATCTGTCCCTCCACGGCGTTGCTCCGGATAGAGTTTACAGCGACGGACGCTTCCACGCCGTCGGGTGAGCTCTTACCTCACCTTTCCACCTTTTCCGGCCCGGAAACCAGGCCGGTAGTCTATTTCTGTTGCACTTTTCCTAGGGTCGCCCCCGGCGGGTGTTACCCGTTATCCTTGCCCTGCGGAGCCCGGACTTTCCTCACCCAAAGGCCGTTGGGCCAGTGGGCGCGGCTGTCCAGCCTACTTGCAGAGGGTATTATACCTGATTTTTGCGCTTGTGTCAAATGGCGCGTGGGAATGATTGAAATCTCCCCTGGGGCGCGGTATAATAAATCCTGTATGACTATCTCAGTCTGAAAAGACGGGAAGGAGCAGATGTTATGGACTCCATGATACAACAATATTTGGATGACCTCCACGGCAAGCGTGTGGCCGTCATCGGCATCGGCGTCTCCAATACGCCCCTCATCCAGCTGCTGGTCCGGGCGGGGATCGACGTCACCGCCTGTGATAAACGGCCCCGGGAGGCCTTCGGCGGCCAGACCGAGGCCCTGGAGAGCCTGGGCGTCACCCTCCGCCTGGGGGAGGACTACCTGGACGGGCTGGATCAGGACGTCATCTTCCGCACCCCCGGGATGCGGCCCGACGTGCCACAGCTGCTGGCGGCCCGTGACCGGGGCGCGGTCATCACCTCCGAGATGGAGGTTTTCTTCCAGGTCTGTCCTTGCCGGACCATCGCCGTCACCGGCAGCGACGGCAAGACCACCACCACCACCATCATCGCCGAACTCCTCAAGGCGGCGGGCTACACCACCTATGTGGGGGGCAACATCGGCCGGCCCCTCCTCTCCGACGTGGAGGGCATGGAGGGGGACGACATCGCCGTGTTGGAGCTCTCCTCCTTCCAGCTCATGACCATGGACCAGAGCCCCGACATCGCAGTGGTCACCAACCTGGCCCCCAACCATCTGGACGTACACCGGGACATGGCGGAGTACGTGGCCGCCAAGGAAAATATCTACCTCCATCAGAGCGAGGAGGGCCTGGTGGTCCTCAACGCCGACAACGAGATCACCCGCTCCTTTGCCCCCAAGGCCAAGGGGCAGGTCACCCTGTTCAGCCGCCGGCAGGAGCTGGAGAAGGGCGTTTTTGTGCGGAATGGGACCATCTGGGTGGCCGACGAGAAGGGGAGACGGCCGGTGCTGGCCCTGGACGGGATTCTGCTCCCCGGCGTCCACAACGTGGAGAATTATATGGCGGCCATCGGCGCCCTCAACGGCATCGTGCCCGACGAAGTCATCCGGACATTCGCCGCCAAATTCCAGGGGGTGGAGCACCGCATCGAGCTGGTGCGCACCCTGGACGGGGTGCGGTACTATAACGACTCCATCGCCTCCAGCCCCTCCCGGACGGCGGCGGGCCTGCGGTGCTTTGCCGAAAAGGTCATCCTCATCGCCGGCGGCTACGATAAGCACATCCCCTTTGACCCCCTGGGTCCTGAGATCACCGCCCATGTGAAGAAGCTCTTCCTCACCGGCGCCACCGCCGCCAAGATCCGGGCCGCCGTGGAGCGGACCCCCGACTATACCCCGGGCCATCCGGAGATACTGGAATACAGCGACTTTACCGCCGCCGTCCTGGCCGCCAGCCGGGCCGCCAAGCCGGGGGACGTGGTGATCCTCTCGCCGGCCTGCGCCTCCTTCGACAAGTTCAAGAACTTTGCCGAGCGGGGGGCCGCCTTTAAGAAGATCGTGTATGAATTGGAATCGACAGGGAAGTGAATGAGTTTGGATATGAGAAACGCGCTGGAGCGGCTGTGCGGTCAGAACGCCCCCTCCGGCTTTGAGGGCCCCGCCGCCGCCGTGGCGGCCCAGCTGCTCTCCCCCCTGGTGGACGAGGTCACCGTGGACCGGATGGGCAACGTCATCGGCCTGCGCCGCTGCGGCAAGCCCAACGCCAAAAAGCTGCTGCTGGACGCCCATCTGGACGAGATCGGCCTGATGGTCACCGGCATCGAGGAGGGCTTCCTCCGCTTCCGCACCATCGGCGGAGTGGACCCCCGGATGCTCCCCGACCGGGAGCTGACCGTTCTCACTGAGCCCCCCATGCTGGGGGTGGTGGCCTGCCTGCCCCCCCACGTGCTCAAGCCGGAGGACGCCGACAAGGCGCTGCCCATCCGGGAGCTCTATGTGGACGTGGGCCTCTCTCAGGAGGAGGCGGAAAAACAAATTCCCATCGGCACCCCCATGGTGTTCCGGGGGAGCTGCTTCCCCCTGGGGAAGCGGGATATGTGCGGCAAGTCCATGGACGACCGGTCCTGCTTTGTCACCCTCCTGCGCTGCGCGGAGCTGCTGAAGGAGAAGAAACTGGATGTGGACCTCTATATCATGGGCTCCACCCGGGAGGAGATCTCGGGCACCGGGGCCCAGTGCGCCACCTTTGCCATCGCCCCCGACTACTGCGTGGCGGTGGACGTGACCCACGGCCGTACGCCCGACGGGCCGGCCGACCGGAGCTGCACGCTGGGCGGCGGCCCCGCCATCGGCGTGGGGCCCAATATGACCCGCTGGATGACCCGGCGGATGATCGAGAAGGCCAAGGAAAACGGCATTCCCTATCAGCTGGAGGTCATGGCGGGACACACCGGCACCAACGGCTGGCATATGCAGATCTGCCGGGAGGGCATCGCCACCTCGGTGGTGAGTCTGCCCCTCAAGTATATGCACAGCCCCATTGAGGTGCTGCGGGTGAAGGATATGGAGCGGGTGGCCCAGCTGCTGGCCGCCTTTGCGGAGCATCTGGGAAAGGAGGCGGGGAGCCTGTGCTGAAGCTGGTGAAAGAACTTTGCGCCCTGCCCGGCGTGTCCAGCTCTGAGGACGCGGTCCGCGCCTTCCTGATGGAGCGGGCGGCGCCCTTTGCCGACGAGATGCGGGTGGACGCCATGGGCAGCCTGATCGTGTTCAAGAGAGGCAAAAAGCCCACGGGGAACAAACTCATGCTGGCCGCCCATATGGACGAGGTGGGGCTTATCATCCGCTCCATCACCGAAGAGGGCTATCTGAAATTCGACGCCATCGGGGGCATCAACCGCCGGGTCCTGCTGGGCAAGGCGGTGGAGATCGGCCCCAACAAGGTCAAGGGCGTCATCGGTCTCAAGGCCTACCACCTGGTCAGCCGGGAGGAGGAAAAGACCGTCCCCAAGCTGGAGACCTTTTATATCGACATCGGCGCGAAAAACAAGGCCAAGGCCGAAAAGCTGGTGTCGGTGGGGGACTGCGGCGTCTTTGTCAGCGACTGCGTGGAGTTCGGCGCGGGGATGCTCAAGGCCAAAGCCCTGGACGACCGCATCGGCTGCGCGGTGATGCTCAAGCTGCTGGAGGAGGAGCTGCCCATGGACTGCACCTTTGTCTTTACGGTGCAGGAGGAGGTGGGCACCCGGGGCGCCTTCGGCGCGGCCTTCTCGGTGACGCCGGAGCTGGCCCTCATCCTGGAGACCACCACCGCCGCCGACCTGCCCGGCGTGGAGGGCCACCAGAAGGTGTGCTCTCCCGGCAAGGGTCCGGTGATCCCCTTTATGGACAACGGCTCGGTGGCTGACCGGGGTCTGTTCGAGCTTCTGCGGGACACCGCCGAGGAAAACGGCATCCCCTGGCAGACCAAGCACTATATCGCCGGCGGCAACGACGCCTCGGCGGTGCAGCGCAGCAAGGCCGGCGTCCGTACCGTCACCCTCTCGGCGGCGGTGCGCTACCTCCACGCCCCCGCCAGCGTGGCCAGCATCCAGGATATGGAGCAGATTTTGAAGCTGACCCGGCACTTCCTCAAGGCCGTGGCGGATCGCGTATAAAGGAGAGACGAACATGGATATTTTGACCACCCTCCAGGCCCTCAACGCCTGCCACGGTCCCGCCGGCGACGAGAGCGGCGTGGCCCAGGTCATCCGCACGCTGGCGGCGCCTTATGCCGACAACATCACCACCGACGCCATGGGCAACCTGATCGTCCACAAAAAGGGCATCGGCCCCAAGGTCATGATCGCCGCCCACATGGACTCCATCGGCTGCATCGCCACCTTCGTGGACGAGAAGGGCTTTATTCGCTTCGGCCGTCTGGGCGGCCTGGACGTGCCCGAGCTGCTGTCCACCCCGGTGCGCTTCAAAAACGGGGTCCACGGCGTCATCCGGGCCGAGGAGCATACCGACCCCAAGGACCTGAAGCTGGACAAGCTCTTCATCGACATCGGCGCCGAGGATGAGGCCGAGGCCAGAGCCCAGGTGCTGCCCGGCGACACCGCCGTCTTTGACACCCCCGTCCAGGGGGTGGGCCGCCGGCTCCTCTCGCCCTATCTGGATAACCGCATCGCCTGCGTGATCCTCCTCATGGTGCTGGAGGAGCTGCGGGACCGGTCCAACGACCTCTACTTTGTCTTTACCGTCCAGGAGGAGCTGGGCCTCCGGGGGGCCCGGCCCGCGGCCTACGCCATCGAGCCGGACTACGCCATCGCCGTGGATGTGACCGACTCGGACGACACCCCCGGCTCCCAGCACGACGGCACCGCCGTCCTGGGCAAGGGAGCCGCCATCAAGGTGATGGACGGCTCGGTTTTGTGCCACCCGTCCATGGTGGCCAAGCTCCGCACCCTGGCCAAAGAGAAGGGCATCGCGGCCCAGACCGACATCATCCGCTCCGGCGGCACCGACGCCGGGGCCATTCACCAGAGCCGGGGCGGCGTGATCACCGGCGGCATCTCGGCGCCCTGCCGCTATATCCACTCCCCCCAGGAGATGGTGGACGCCGGCGACGTGGAGGCCTGTGCCGCCCTGCTGACCGCCTTCGTGCAGAGCAAGCTGGACTAAGCCCAAAAATTAGTGCCCCAATTGGTGAAAAGCCAATATACTTTACAGATTATACAGAAGATTGGAATGGATAAAGCAAAATGCCTTTACAGATAAGCGAGCGAGTAAAAGCCCTGGCCGCCCAGGCCCAGGCCGATTTGAAAGAGCAGTTTGACCGGATTGACGCCATTGCCGAGGAGAACACCCAAAAGGTGCTCTCCGCCTTTCAGAAGCACCGGGTGGCGGAGGCCTATTTTGCCGGCACCACCGGCTACGGCTATGACGACCTGGGCCGGGACAAGCTGGACGAGATCTTTGCCGACATCTTCCACACCGAGGACGCCCTGGTGCGGGTGCAGTTCGTCAACGGCACCCACGCCATCTCCTGCGCCCTCTTCGGGGCCCTGAAGCCGGGGGACACCCTGGTGTCCGCCGTGGGGGCCCCCTACGACACCATGCTGGGGGTCATCGGCGTGGTGGACAAGGGACCCGGTTCCCTCAAAAGCTACGGCGTCAATTATAGGCAAGTGGAACTCCTTGACAATGCGCCAGACCCGGCGGGCCTGGCGGAGGCCGTGAAGGACCCCGCCGTCAAGGCGGTGCTCATCCAGCGCTCCAAGGGCTACTCCACCCGCGCCTCCCTCTCGGTGACGGAGATCGGGGCCCTTTGCCGGGTGGTGAAGGAGCACAACCCCAACGCTGCCATTTTGGTAGACAACTGCTACGGCGAGTTTGTGGAGACCCTGGAGCCCACCCAGGTGGGAGCCGATCTGGTGGTGGGCTCCCTCATCAAGAATCCCGGCGGCGGACTGGCTCCCACCGGCGGCTACATCGCCGGCCGGCGGGACCTGGTGGAGGGGGCCGCCATGCGCCTCACCACCCCCGGCATCGGCAAGGAGTGCGGCTCCACCTTCGGGGCCAACCGGAGTCTCTATCAGGGGCTGTTCCTCGCCCCCCACACCACCGCCCAGGCGGTCAAGACCGCCGTCTTTGCCGCCCGTATCATGGAGCTTTTGGGCTACCGGACCGAGCCCACCGCCCAGATGGAGCGCCATGACATCATCCAGATGATCCACTTTGGCGCGCCCGAGCCTCTGAAGAAGTTCTGCAAGGGCATCCAGTTCGGTGCGCCGGTGGACTCCTTCGTCACCCCAGAGCCCTGGGACATGCCGGGCTATGACTGCCAGGTCATCATGGCGGCGGGCGCGTTCATCCAGGGCGCATCCATCGAGCTTTCCTGCGACGCCCCCATGCGGGAGCCGTACACCGCCTATTTTCAGGGCGGCCTCACCTACGAGAGCGGCAAGGCCGGCGTGATGCTGGCGGTGGAGGAACTTTTGGCCGAAAAGTAAAAACACTTTACAGATAAAAAGGGCATACCAGCCCCCGCCGCCGCATAGGGTGGGCGGGGAGGTGGGCGCCCATGCGGAAGAAGCCCTTTGGGCGGGTCTGGCTGCGGCCTGCCGGACGGCAAAGACCGGTGCCTCTGCCCGGCTGGCTGCCGGCGCTGGCGGGGGTCCTGCTGGCGCTGGGGCTGTTCCTGTGTCTGGACAGCGCGCTGCGGGAGCCGGTGGAGGGTCTGGCGGTCTACCGGTTCACCAATACGGTGCAGGGCATCGTGGAGCAGGCAGTCAGCCAGGCGCTGGACGGTCTGGACGGCGGCGCGCTGGTCTCACTGGAACGGGACGGGCAAAACACGGTAACCGCCCTCCACGCCGACACCCTGCGGATCAACGCCGTCCGGAGCGCGGTACTGGAGGAAATACTCCGTAAAGTTGAAGCGCTTGACAGTACAGAGCTGGGGATTCCCCTGGGGGATCTGACCGGCCTGACGGTGCTGATGGGCCGCGGTCCCTCCATCCCGGTGCGGGTGGTGGGGGGCTGCGGAGTTTCCGCCCAGGCGGTAAGCCAGTTCAGCGGGGCGGGCATCAACCAGACCCTCCACCGGCTGGCGCTGGAGGTGAGCGTCGAGGCCACGCTGCTGCTGCCCGGCGGACAGCGGGCGGTTTCCTTCACCGTCTCCGCGCCCCTGGCCGAGACGGTGGTGGTGGGGCAGGTGCCCGGCCTGGTGACGGGACTCACCCCCGGGCCCTGAGAGAAAGAGAGAATCCTTTGATCTATTACTATATGGATTGGACCTTGGACTATTTGAGGGAGATGCTCCCTTGCGCCCTGCTGGCGGCGGCGGGCTTTTTCGCCCTGCTGCCTGTCCGGAAAAAGCGCCTGGCCCGGCTGGGACTGTTGAGCCGGCGGCGGCGGGAAGGGGCGCTCTTCCTCTTCGTCCTTTTCTGCGGGGGCCTCATGGCCCTGACTTTGTTCCCCGCCGGCTTTTGGGGAACGCTGCTGGACGGCCGTCTGCCGGAGCGGGGCTGGTTTGCCTGGCGGGGCGGCGGGATGGAGCTCCGCCTCACCCTGCTGGAGGACGCGGCCCAGGGAGGCGCGTGGACGCGGTTTCTGCTGCTGGGCAACGCTTTGATGTTTGTGCCCATCGGTTTTTTCCCGGCCCTTTTGTGGCGGCGGGGACGGTGGTGGAAGTCGGCCCTGGCGGCGGGGGGCGCGTCCCTTTTGATAGAGCTTTGGCAGCTGTTCATCGACCGGAGCAGCGACATCAACGATCTGATCCTCAATACCCTGGGCGGACTGCTGGGCTTCTGGCTCTATTGGCTGCTGGCCCGGCTGCTGCCCGACCGGATCGGAAGGTTCCAAGTGGAGGAGCAACATGGACGAGAAACAGGAAATTCTGGCCCTGCGGCGTGAGCTGGAGGAGGCCAACTATCAATATTATGTACTGGACGCCCCCGAGATGAGCGACTACGACTTTGACCACAAGCTCCGCCGCCTGGAGGAGCTGGAGGCAAAGCACCCCGAACTGGCCTCGCCCGATTCTCCCACCCAACGGGTGGGCGGCGCGGTGGCCGACGGCTTCGACGAGGTGACCCATCCGGTGCCCTTGGAGAGCTTGCAGGACGTGTTCTCCCTGGAGGAGCTGGAGGAGTTCGGCCAGCGGGTGGAGGAGGCGCTGCCCGACGGCGTGGCCTATGACGTGGAGCCCAAGGTGGACGGCCTCTCGGTGGCGCTGGAGTATGAAAACGGCGTCTTTGTCCGGGGCGCCACCCGGGGCGACGGCCGGGTGGGAGAGGACGTGACGGAAAATCTGCGCACCGTCCGCGCCATCCCCCTGCGCCTTCCCGAGGCGCTGCCCCGGCTCATCGTCCGGGGGGAGGTCTATATGCCCAAGCAGGTCTTTGAGGCGCTGAACGCGGACCTGGAAGTGCAGGGCAAGCAGCCCTTTGCCAACCCCCGCAACGCCGCCGCCGGGTCTCTCCGGCAGCACGACCCCAAAATCGCCGCCTCCCGCAGGCTGGACATCCAGGTCTTTAATATCCAGCTGGCGGAGGGGAGGACCTTCCAAACCCACACCGAGACCCTGGACTACCTGAAAAGCCAGCGCTTCAAGGTCATCCCTCACACGCTCTGCGCCACCATCGCCCAGGTGGGGGAGCGCATCGCCGCCATCGGCGACGGCCGGGAACAGTATCCCTTTGATATCGACGGCGCGGTGGTGAAGGTCAACGACCTCTCCCAGCGGTCCGTTCTGGGCTCCACCGCCAAATTTCCCCGCTGGGCGGCGGCCTACAAGTATCCGCCGGAGCAAAAGCCCTCCAAGGTGGTGGACATCGTCATCCAGGTGGGACGCACCGGCGTGCTCACCCCCAAGGCGGTGGTGGAGCCGGTCCGTCTGGCGGGCACCACCGTCACCAACGCCACCCTCCACAACCAGGATTTTATCGCGGAAAAGGACATCCGCATCGGCGATACGGTGCTGGTCCAGAAGGCGGGGGAGATCATTCCCGAGATCGTGGCGGTTTTGAAGGAGCAGCGCCCCCAGGGGACGGAGCCCTACCGCTTTCCCGAGACCTGCCCGGTGTGCGGCGCGCCAGTGGCCCGGGACGAGGACGGGGCCCACATCCGCTGCACCGGCGCCGAGTGTCCCGCCCAGCTGCTGCGCCATCTGACCCACTTTGCCAGCCGGGACGCCATGGACATCGAGGGCCTGGGCCCGGCGGTGGTGGAGAGCCTGGTGAACGCGGGACTGGTGAAGGGCCCCGGCGACCTCTACGCCCTGAAGGCCGAGGACGTGGCCAACTTGGAGCGGATGGGCAAAAAGAGCGCGGACAATCTGATGGCCGCCATTGCCCGCTCCAAGGAAAACGATTTGTCCCGGCTGCTCTTTGCTTTCGGCATCCGGCAGGTGGGACAGAAGGCGGGGCAGGTGCTGGCCCGGCAGTTCGGCAGCCTGGACGCCCTGATGGCGGCCGACGCGGAGGCCCTGACGGCGGTGCCCGATATCGGCGGCATCACCGCCCGGAGCATCGTGGACTGGTTCCAGAGCGAGCAGAGCCGCCACCTCATCGAGACCCTGCGGGCGGCGGGGGTGAATTTCGAGAGCCACGCCCAGCCGGTGGGGGACGCCTTGGCGGGCAAGACCTTCGTCCTCACCGGCACGCTGGAGCAGTTCACCCGGGAGGAGGCCAAGGCCATGATCGAGGCCCAGGGGGGCAAGGTGTCCGGGTCTGTCTCCAAAAAGACCGCCTATGTGGTTGCGGGAGAGGCCGCCGGCTCCAAGCTGCGCAAGGCCCAGGAGCTGGGTATCCCGGTGCTCAGCGAGAGCGACCTGCTCACCATGCTGGGAAGATAAGAGAGAAAAGATAAGAGATAGGGGAAGTTGGCCGTAGGGGCGACCCTTGTGGCCGCCCGCATTATCATAAAAAGAGCGAGATCAGGACCTTTTGTCAGGTTCCGATCTCGCTCTTTGTGTCTGACTGCTTGGATTGCTTATACCAGGAAGTCGGCGGCGATGGTCTCCATCGCGCCGGGGTTGGCGGCGCACCAGGCGTCGAAGTCCAGGCCGGAGGCCTCCACGGTCCGGCCCAGCCTGACCAGGAAGGAAGGGATGTCCCTGGCCAGCAGCATACCCACCTGCTTGCCGAAGCGCTCCTGTCCCTGCCTGTCGCTGCCGTAGAGGTGGAGGGTAAAGGCGGGGGTGGGCGCCTTGTCGATGACCTTGACGCCGCCGTGGAAGCCGATGACGCCGATCTGATGGGTGCCGCAGGAGGAGGGACAGCCGGAGATGTGGATCTGGGGCAGAGCGCCGTCCTTCAGGTGAGCGGCGCGGACCGCCTCCACACAGTCGCGGAGCAGCTTTTGGGAGTCGCCCACGCCCTGCTGGCAGATGGAAGCGCCGATGCAGGCCACCGAGGTTTCAAAGAGATCCCGGGCGCTGTCGGCGGTTAGCTCCGCCACGGCCATGGCCTCCTGACCGGTGAGGTTGACGATATAGGCCGACTCGTCGGGGGCGAGGCGCAGCTCCGCGCCGGGCATACCGGAGAGCAGGTCGCTCAGGGCCGCCATCTGCTCCGGCGCGGGACAGCCGCCCAGGGGGTGGTAGTGGACGGCGTACAGGCCCTCCTGCTTCTGGGCCAGAATCCGCCGTCCGGCGGCAGAGGAGCCGTCGCCCGTTTTGGGGATGGGAGCGGGGGAGACCTCCAGCACCAGCTCGGGGTGCTCCGCCTTGACCTTGGCCAGGGTCTCCCGGTAAGCCGCGATGTAGCCCTCCGCGCCCAGCGTGTCCTGCATATAGCGGGTGCGGGCCTTGGCCCGGTTTTCGTAGTTGCCATGGGCTAGGAAGAGCTCCCACATGGCCCGGATGTGGAAGAGAATCTCACAGGGCGGCACGGCTTCGGCTACCTTCAGGCCCAGCTTGGGGTTGATGCCCAGGCCGCCGGCGCTGTACACGTCAAAGGTACCGTCCGGCCGGGCAGCAAAGCCCAGGTCCCGGAAGGTGGCGTGGGGCAGGTTGGCCGGGCCGTTGGAGAAGCCCACCTTCAGCTTGCGGGGCATTTTTTGGGCCTTGATGAAGGTCATGAGATATTCGCTGGCCGCCTCGGCCCAGGGCATGACGTCGAAATACTCGCCGGGCTCCACGCCGGAGAGGGGAGAGACCATGGCGTTGCGGGGGAAGTCGCCGCCGCCCCCACGGGTGACGATGCCCACGTCCAGCGCCTCCTCCATGATGGCAAAGAGGACGTCGGGCTGGAGGTCGTGGAGCTGGATGGTCTGGCAGGTGGTAAAGTGGAGCTTGTCCACCCCATACTGCCGGACGCAGCGGGCCACAAAGGCCAGCTTTTCCCGATTCAGCCGTCCGCCGGGGGTGCGCAGGCGGAGCATACTGGCCTTGCCGCCCTTCTGGGCGTAGCTGCCGAAGCCGCCGGAGATGCCCTTATACTCCTTGACGGAGGCGTCCCCGGCGTAAAAGCGGCGGGTGGCCTCCTGAAAGACAGGCAGGTCGGCTTTCCAGCTCTGGGGGTCGATGCGGAAATCTTGTTGTGTCATAGTTGATAAGTCCTAACATAAAAAATTTTGAAGTCAATTGAACCGACGGGTATTGTATCACGTCTGAAGGGACTTGTCATCCCTTTTTATGGCCCTTATAATGTCTTTGTATGACAGTACAAAGGAGGAGACCCATGGAAACGGAACGTATCTACGATCTGGACAGTCACGCCGCCCAATGCGCCGCCCGGGTGACGGCCTGTCGGGCCGAAGGGGACGGCTTTTGGGCGGCGCTGGACCGGACCTGTTTTTTCCCCGAGGGCGGCGGACAGTACGGCGACCGGGGAACGCTGCGCACCGACGGCGGCGCGGAATACCCGGTGACCGACACCCAGGAGAAGGCGGGCCAGGTGTGGCACGCCATTCCACGGCCGCTGGCGGTGGGGACCGAGGTGACCGCTCTGCTGGACTGGAAATTGCGCTTTGCCCGGATGCAGTGTCATTCCGGCGAGCATATTTTGTCCGGACTTTTTCACCGTATCCATGGTCTGGACAATGTGGGCTTTCATCTGGGGGACGAGGAGATGACCCTTGACCTGTCCGGACCGGTGACCTGGGAGGAGATACAGGAGATCGAGCGGCTGGCCAACCGGGCGGTGGGGGAGGATGTACCCATTACGGCGGAGTACCCGGACGGGGAGACCCTGGCCCGGCTGGACTACCGCAGCAAGCTGGACCTTACGAACCATGTGCGCATTGTGACCATCCCCGGCTATGACGTGTGCGCCTGCTGCGCCCCCCATGTGAAGCGTACCGGCGAAATCGGCCTCATCCATATCTTGTCCAGCCAGAACTGGAAAAAGGGCGTCCGGCTGCGGGTGCTGTGCGGCAGCCGGGCGGTGGAGGATCTGCTGGAAAAGCAGGTGCTCCTCACCAGGATCGGCGCGCAGCTGTCGGTCCGGCAGCCGGATACCGCCCGGGCGGTGGAGCGGCTGTCGGAGGCTCTGGTCCAGGCCCGCTATGAGAGCGCCTGCCTGGGCAAGCGTCTGGCCCAGGCCATCGCCCAGACCCTGCCGGCGGAAAAGCACGCCCTGGTCATCGAGGAACTGGACACCGACGCCCTCCGGGCGCTGGTCAACGCCGCCGTGGAGCGGGGAGTGCCGCTGTGCGCCGCCTTTGCCCCCAACGGCGACCGGTATTCCTACATCGTGGGCAGCAGCCAAACCGACCTGCGCCCCTGGGTCAAGGAGCTCAACCGGGCCCTCCACGGCCGGGGCGGCGGTCAGGCCGAAATGGTCCAGGGCAGCGTGGCCGCCGACCAGGCGGACATCACCCGCTGGTGGAAATCACTGGGCTACTGAGACAGGGCCTCCAGCCCGTCCCGGTCCAGAATGACCAGCGAGCGGTAGCCGGTACGGATCAGCCCCGCCTTGACGAACCGGGATAGGGTACGGCTCACGGTGACCCGGCTCAGCCCCACCGCCGCGCCCAGCTCCTCGTGGGTACAGGAGAGGACGCCGGTTTCATCGGGGGACAGGGTGAGCAGATAGCGGGCCAGCCGGTGGTCGGCCTGCAAAAAGGCGCTGTCCACATGGGCGGAGAGGAGGCGCACCGTCTGGGCCAGATACTCCAGCATGGATACGGCCAGGTCCGGATGGCGGGCAAAGACATCCTCCAGCCGGGGCCGGTCAATGCGCACCAGCATACACGACGTTACCGCCACCGCCGACGATACCCGGGGCTGCTTATCGAAAAAGGACGCCTCGCCGATGAGGTCGCCGGCGTGGTGGAGGGTGAGGGTCCGCTCCTCGCCGGTGGGCGCGCTGAGAAAGCAGCGGACCGTGCCCGAGACAATGTAATAAAACGCCTCGGCTTCGGTGTCCTGCAAATAGATGAGCTGGCCGGGGGCGTAGGGGAGCGGCGACTGTCCCTCCGCCAGCGGGGACCAGATATTTGCAGAGCTCTTCATAGTAAACAACCGCCTTGTTAGAGTTTAGAGTGGAGAGTGAAGAGTGAAGATATGGTGTCCGGCTTTGCCGGACAATTTGAAATCATTCGCCGCAGGCGAATACCATATCTTCACTCTCAACTCTTTACTCTCCACTCTTTCCGAAATTGTATCACGGTTTACATTCTTTTGGCAAGAAGTCTGCCATACTAAAAAGCAAGAAAGAAACAGGAGGGATTCCGTTATGGGAATGACGATGACCCAGAAGATCCTGGCCCGTCACGCGGGTCTGGACCATGTAGAAGCCGGCCAGCTGGTGGAGGGCAAGCTGGATCTGGTGCTGGGCAATGATATTACCGCTCCGGTGGCCATCACCGAATTTGACAAGGCCGGTCTGACCCAGATTTTTGACAAGGACAAGATCGCCATTGTGCTGGACCACTCCGCGCCCTGCAAGGACATCAAGTCCGCCCAGCTGTGCGCCCAGGCCAGAGAATTTGCCAAGCGCTTCTCCATCACCCACTTTTACGACGTGGGCCAGATGGGCGTGGAGCACGCCCTCATCCCCGAAAAGGGCCTGGCCGCCCCCGGCGAGGCCATCATCGGCGCCGACTCCCACACCTGCACCTACGGCGCCCTGGGCGCTTTCTCCACCGGCGTGGGCTCCACCGACATGGCCGCGGGCATGGCCACCGGCATGGCCTGGTTCAAGGTGCCTTCCGCCATCAAGGTCACCCTCAAGGGCAAGTTCCAGCCTTACGTCTCCGGCAAGGACCTGATGCTCCACCTCATCGGCATGATCGGCGTGGACGGGGCCCTCTATCAGTCGCTGGAGTTCATGGGGGAGGGCGTGGCGTCTCTCACCATGGACGACCGGTTCACCGTGGCCAACATGGCCATTGAGGCCGGTGCGAAAAACGGCATTTTCCCCGTGGACGACGTGACCCGGGCCTATCTCGCCGGCCGTGTGGACCGCCCCTGGGAGGCGGTGGAGCCCGACGCCGACGCGGTGTACGAGCGGGAAGTGGTCATCGACCTCTCCGCCCTGGAGCCCACCGTGGCCCTGCCCCATCTGCCCTCCAACACCCGCACCGTCCAGGAGGTGGCCGGTATGCCCATCCAGCAGGTGGTCATCGGCTCCTGCACCAACGGCCGTCTGGACGACCTCCGGCAGGCCGCGGCCATCCTCAAGGGCAAGAAGGTCCATAACGGGGTGCGCTGCATCGTGCTCCCCGCCACCCAGCAGATCATGCTGGACGCCATGGCCGAGGGCTTGGTGCAGATCTTCATCGAGGCCGGGGCGGCGGTGTCCACCCCCACCTGCGGTCCCTGCCTGGGCGGACATATGGGCGTGCTCTCCAACGGCGAGCGGGCGGTGTCCACCACCAACCGGAACTTTGTGGGCCGCATGGGTCCCACCGACTCGGAGATCATCCTGGCCAGCCCCGCCGTAGCGGCAGCCTCCGCCGTGGCCGGCTGCATCGCGGACCCGAGAGAAGTGTGAAGATAGGAGAGTGAAGAGTGGAGAAAAGGAATTCGCCTCCGGCGAATGATTTTGAAATTGTCCGGCTTTGCCGGATACCATATCTTCACTCTTCACTCTTCACTCTTCACTCTTTACTCTCCACTCTAAATAACAAGGAAAGTGTGGTCTACACCATGAAAGTATATAAGTACGGCGACAACGTGGATACCGACGTGATCATCCCCGCCCGTCATCTGAACAACCCCGACCCCAAGGCCCTGGCCTCCCACTGCATGGAGGACATCGACGCCGACTTCGCCTCCACCGTGGAGGAGGGCGACATCGTGGTGGGCGGCGCCAACTTCGGCTGCGGCTCCTCCCGGGAGCACGCCCCCCTGGCCATCAAGTCCTGCGGCGTCAAGTGCGTCATCGCCAAGAGCTTTGCCCGCATCTTCTACCGCAACGCCATCAACATCGGCTTTCCCATCATGGAGTGCCCCCAGGCCGCCGGGGAGATCGTGCCCGGCCATCAGGTGAGCGTGGACTTCGCCAGCGGCGTCATCACCGACGAGACCACCGGCAAGACTTACCAGGCCGCGCCCTTCCCGGCCTTTGTCAACGGCATCATTGAAAACGGGGGCCTGCTCAACTCCCTGAAAGCGAGAGGTGTGGCGAAATGAATTATAAAATCGCGCTGATCCGGGGCGACGGCATCGGCCCCGAGGTAGTGGGCGAGGCCGTCAACGTGCTGGAGGCCGTGGGAAGGAAGTTCGGCCACAGCTTTACCTATGAGGAAGTGCTGCTGGGCGGCTGCGCCACCGACGCGGTGGGCAAGAGCTACCCCGACGGCACCGCCGAGAAGTGCAAGGCCTGCGACGCCGTCCTGCTGGGTGCGGTGGGCGGTCCCAAGTGGGGCTCCGACAAGCCCGCCGAGCAGCGGCCCGAGACCGCCCTGCTGGCCATCCGCAAGGATTTGGGCCTCTATGCAAACCTCCGTCCGGCGGCGCTGCGTCCCGCCATGGCCGACGCCTGCCCCCTGAAAAAGGAGACGGCGGAAAAGGGCATCGACCTGATGATGGTACGGGAGCTCACCGGCGGCATCTACTTCGGCCAGCGGGAGAAATACGAGACCCCCGACCGGGGCATGGAAGCGGCCGACCGGATGGCTTACTCCGAGATGGAGATCGAGCGCATCGGCCGGAGAGCCTTTGAGCTGGCCCGCCTGCGCCGCAAGAAGGTGTCCAGCGTGGACAAGGCCAACGTGCTGGAAACCTCCCGGCTGTGGCGGAGCGTGATGCACCGCCTGGCGGAGGAATATCCCGACGTGGCCTACGAGGATATGCTGGTGGACAACTGCGCCATGCAGCTGGTCCGGGACCCCGGCCAGTTCGACGTGGTGGTTACCGAGAATATGTTCGGCGACATTCTGTCCGATGAGGCCAGCATGGTCACCGGCTCCATCGGCCTGCTGCCCTCCGCCTCCATCGGCGACACCGCTCCCGGCCTCTACGAGCCCATCCACGGCTCCGCCCCGGACATCGCCGGTCAGGACAAGGCCAACCCCATCGCCACCATTCTCTCCGTGGCCATGATGCTCCGCTACTCCTTCCACCTGGCCGAGGAGGCCGACGCGGTGGAGCGGGCGGTGGACGCCGTGCTGGATCAGGGCTGGCGCACCGCCGACATCGCCGAGCCGGGCGTGACGGCCATCGGCACCAAAGAGATGGGCCGGCTGATCTGCCAGCAGCTGGCCTGAGTCAGACCCGCGCCCATTTGCGAGGACGGACCGTCAATGGTCCGTCCTCTTGCTTTTCCCGGGGGGTTCTGGTATACTAAACACCATCCAAGGAAGAAAAAGGGGGGATTTTTTTGGTCCTTACCATTGATGTAGGCAATTCCAGCACCACCATCGGGCTCTTTGACCTGGACGGAAGAAAGGTGTTCCATTCGGTCCTGGGGACCGATAAGGGCAGCACCCGCGACCAGTGCGCCGTCCGGCTCATGGAGGTGTTCCGCCTCTATCGGGCGGACATCACCGCCGTTACCGGCACCGTCATCTCCAGCGTGGTGCCGCCCATCACCGCCGCCATGTGCGGCGCGGTGGAGCTGCTCACCGGCCGCCGGCCCATCCTCATGGGACCGGGCGTCAAGACCGGCCTCAACATCCGGGCCGAGATCCACGCCCAGCTGGGCACCGATATCGTGGCCTTTTCGGTGGCCGCCATCTCCAAGTATCCCACGCCCCTGGTGGTCATCGACATGGGCACCGCCATTACCATGTCCCTCCTGCGGGGCAATCAGTACGACGGCTGCATCATCATGCCCGGCGTCCATGTGGCTCTGGAGGCCCTCTCCCAGGAGGCCGCCGAGCTGCCCCATATCGCCATTCAGCCCCCCGAAGCCATTCTGGGGCGCAACACCGTGGACGCCATGCGCTCCGGCGTGATCTACGGCAACGCCAGCATGGTGGACGGGATGCTGGACCGCATCGAGGCGGAGACCGGGGAGCATCTGGCGGCGGTGGTGGCCACCGGCGCGGCGTCGCCCGAGATCCTGCGCCACTGCCGCCATGAGATCCAATATGACGCCGACCTGCTGCTGGATGGTCTTTATCTGATTTATCAGAAAAATACGGCCCCCAGGCACCGGAATTGAAGGGAGGGGAGCGGTCATGACCTATACCGGGAAACGGACCAGACGCCTGGCCGGATTGGCGCTGCTCACCGGCCTGGTGCTGGTGCTCCAGACCTGCGCCACCTTCTTTCTCAACCTGGGCGGCTTTCCCATTACGGCGGCCCTCATCCCCATCGTGGTGGGCGCCGCCCTCTACGGCCCCGCCGCCGGCGCCTGCCTGGGCGCGGTGTTCGGCATCGTGACGGCCCTGGCCTGCGGGCTGGGCCTGGACCCCGCCGGCTATATCCTCTTCACCGCTCGGCCGCTGATGACCACCGCCCTCTGCCTGCTCAAGGGCATTCTGGCCGGCTGGCTGCCTGGGCTGGTCTACGCCGCCCTGGGGAGACGGCATCCCACCAGAGGTGGATTTTTGGCCTCGGTGTCCGCGCCGGTGGTCAATACCGGCGTCTTTGCGGCGGGAGTGGTCCTCTTTTATCCGGCGGTGCTGGAGGCGTGGGCCGGCGGTACATCGGTAGCCTACTATCTCGTGGCGGTTCTGATCGGCGTCAATTTTTTGGTGGAATTCACCGTCAACGCCGTGCTGAGCACCGTGGTGGTGCGGGTGCTGTCCGCCTACGGACACCGCAACCCCCGCCGCAGATGACCCCCTTTTCCGCAGGGAAATGAGGACTTGCTTTTTAGCGCGTCAGCGCATATAATATCCATGATTTTTGTATGATGAGAGGGAGAGATCACCGTGAAAGCACTTTCCACCATCGCCCAGGCCGTCCAGGCATCCACCACAATGGCGATTGATTCCATGTTCAAGCAGATGAAGGCCGACGGCGTGGACGTCATCGGCTTCGGCGCGGGCGAGCCCGATTTCCCCACGCCAGATGAGATCAAGGAGGCCGGCATTGCCGCCATCCGGGAGAACTACACCCGCTACACCCCCGCCGTGGGCTCCCTGGAGCTGCGCAAGGCCATCTGCGGCCGGGTGGAGGCGGATTTCGGCGTCCACTATGCGCCCAGCCAGGTGGTGGTGGCCAGCGGCGCCAAGCACGCGGTGTATATCGCCCTGCGCGCCATCGTCAACCCCGGCGACGAGGTCATCCTGCCCGCCCCGTACTGGGTGAGCTATATTGAGCTCATCCGCATCATGGGCGGAATCCCCGTGGTCATCGAGGCCAAGGAGGCCGACGGCTTCAAGATCACCGCCCGGCAGCTGGCCGACGCCATTACCCCCAAGACCAAGGCCCTCATTCTGAACAATCCCTCCAACCCCACCGGCATGATGTACAACAGGGAGGAGCTGGAGGCCCTGGCCAAGGTGTGCGTGGAGCAGGACCTCTATGTGGTGGCCGATGAGATTTACAGCTGCCTGGTCTATGACGGAAAGCCCTTTGTGAGCTTCGCCTCTCTGGGCGAGGAGGTCAAAAAGCACACCGTGCTGGTCAATGGCGTGTCCAAGGCCTACGCCATGACCGGCTGGCGCATCGGCTATGCCTGCGCCGACCCCTCTGTGGCCAAGGTCATGGCAAATTATATCAGCCATTCCACCGGCTCTCCCTGCGCCATCTCCCAAAAGGCGTCGGAGGCCGCCATGGCCGGCTCCCAGGAGAAGGTGGAGACCATGCGCCAGGCCTTTGAGGAGCGGCGCAATTACATCGTCCGGCGGATGAACGCCATTCCCAACGTGAGCTGTATCATGCCCGAGGGCGCGTTCTACGTGATGATGAACCTGAAGGACCTGCTGGGCAAGACCATCCAGGGGGTCACCATCACCGACGACAACGTCTTTGCCGACCTCTTCCTGAAAAAGGGCCTGGTGGCGGTGGTGCCCGGCTCCGGCTTCGGCGCACCCAACTTCGTCCGCTGGTCCTACGCCTGCTCCATGGACAACATCCGGGAGGGCCTGGACCGCCTGGAGAAATTCCTGGCGGAGTAAAAACAGAAAAAGGGGTACTTCCATGAGTAAAAACGTATACGAAAGCCCGCTGTCCTCCCGCTACGCCAGCGACGAGATGCAGTACATTTTCTCTCCCGACAAGAAATTCTCCACCTGGCGCCGCCTGTGGGTGGCCCTGGCCCGGGCCGAGATGGAGCTGGGCCTCCCCGTGACCCAGGAGCAGGTGGACGAGATGGAGGCCCACCTCACCGACATCGACTACGACGTGGCCGCCGCCTATGAAAAGAAGCTGCGCCACGACGTGATGGCCCATGTCCACACCTTCGGCGAGCTGTGCCCCAAGGCCATGCCCATCATCCACCTGGGGGCCACCAGCTGCTATGTGGGGGACAACACCGACGTGATCCTCATGCGGGAGGCCCTGCTGCTGGTGAAGGACAAGCTGGTGCAGGTCATTTCTCATCTGGCCGCCTTTGCGGACAAGTATAAGGCCCTGCCCACCCTGGGCTTTACCCACTTCCAGCCCGCGCAGCTGGTCACCGTGGGCAAGCGGGCCACCCTCTGGATGAATGAGCTCCTGATGGACCTGGAGGAGGTGGAGCACCGGATCTCCACCCTGAAGCTGCTGGGCTCCAAGGGCACCACCGGCACCCAGGCCTCCTTCCTGGAGCTCTTCGAGGGGGACCACGAAAAGTGCAAGGAGCTGGAGCGGAAGATTGCCGCCGAGATGGGCTTTGACGCCAGCGTCCCCGTCTCCGGCCAGACCTATTCCCGCAAGATGGACTATGCCGTGCTGTCCACCCTGTCCGGTATCGCCCAGAGCGCCAGCAAGTTCGCCACCGACCTGCGCCTTCTCTGCCACCTGAAGGAGGTGGAGGAGCCCTTTGAGAAAAACCAGATCGGCTCCTCCGCCATGCCCTATAAGCGCAACCCCATGCGCTGCGAGCGGATCTGCTCTCTGGCCCGCTACGTTATTGCCGACGCCATGAATCCCGCCATCACCTCCTCCACCCAGTGGTTCGAGCGCACTTTGGACGACTCGGCCAACAAGCGCCTGAGCGTGCCCGAGGCCTTCCTGGCGGTGGACGCCATCCTCAATATCTACGCCAACGTGGCCGGCGGTCTGGTGGTCCACGAGAAGGTCATCGAAAAGCACGTCATGGAGGAGCTGCCCTTCATGGCCAGTGAGAATATCATGATGGACGCCGTCAAGAAGGGCGGCAACCGGCAGGAGCTCCACGAGCGCATCCGGGTCCTGTCCCAGGAGGCCGGGGCCAACGTGAAGGACCGGGGCCTCTCCAACAACCTCATCGACCTCATCGCCGCCGACCCCATGTTCGGCATGAGCCGGGAGGAGCTCACCGCCCATCTGGAGCCCAGCCGCTACATCGGCCGGTGCCCCGAGCAGGTGGAGGACTTTTTGCGGGAGTATGTAACCCCCGTGCTGGAGGCCAACGCCGCGGCTTTGTCCAAAAAAGAGACCGAGCTCAAGGTCTGACGCCCCTTTGCCGGGCGGAAGCATCCCGCTTCCGCCCGGCTTTTTCCATAAAAAGAGGGGAAAGCATGGGACATGGAGATGGAAAAATCGAAGCCGAGGTTATTTCGGTTTCCGTTGAGGTTTGAAGGCGGGTATGGTATAATAGCGCTATGGCATTGCGCCAAAGTCCAAGCTGCTCTTTTCCCGCGCCAATCGGCGCGCATCCAGATTGTATCGCAATTAAGGAGGGCTTTTCAAATGGCAGAATCCAAGGTAAAACGTATCGGCGTATTTACAAGCGGCGGCGACGCCCCCGGTATGAACGCGGTCATCCGCTCTGTGGTGCGTACCGCCGTCCATATGGGCATTGAGTGCATCGGCATCCGCCGCGGCTATCACGGCCTCATCAACGGCGACTTTACCACCCTGGACTTCAACAGCGTCAGCGGCCTGTCCCGCCGGGGCGGCACCATGCTCTACTCCGCCAGAAGCAAGGAATTTATGACCGAAGCCGGTCAGGACCGCGCCATTGCCACCTGCAAGCTGCTGGGCATCGACGGTCTGGTGGGCGTCGGCGGCGACGGTACGTTCCGGGGCCTCCAGGTTCTGGCCAGAAGGGGAATCGCGGTGATCGGCGTCCCCGGCACCATCGACAACGACATCTCCTGCTCCTCCTATACCATCGGCTACGATACCGCCTGCAATACCGCCATCGACTCCATCGACCGCCTGCGCGACACCATGCAGTCCCACGAGCGCTGCTCCGTGGTGGAGGTCATGGGCCGTCATGCCGGTCACCTGGCCCTCTATGTGGGCGTGGCCTGCGGCGCCACCGCCGTGGTCATCCCCGAGCAGGAGCTGGATTATGAGCATGACCTCATCGAGCCCATCCGCCGGGCCCGCATCAACGGCCGCACCCACTTCATGGTCATCGTGGCCGAGGGCGTGAAGGGCGGCGCTTACGAGGTGGCCAACCAGATCCGGGAGGCCACCGCCCTGGATACCCGCGTCACCATTCTGGGCCACGTCCAGCGCGGCGGCGCGCCCTCCGCCCGGGACCGTGTCACCGCCACCCACATGGGCTATGAGGCCGTCCGCCTCCTGGTCGAGGGGAAGAGCGGCCGGGTCATCGGCCAGCAGGAGGACCGCTACGTGGACTTCGACATCGAAGAGGCCCTGTCCATGAAGAAGAGCCTGGACCTCCAGACCTACACCGTCATGGGCGCCCTCACCGGCATGGAGCAGGTCAAGCTGCGCCAGGAGTAAACCACGCCATTGAAAGAACAAAAAAGGGTATGCGTGTCAAAGCGCATACCCTTTTTCTATTGCCGCCTGACGAAAAAAGGACGCGCCGTTTTCTGCGGCGCGTCCTTTTGTGCGGACAAGAGGGGAGAGGGGCTTACATCTCGGTGGTGAGGACCTTCTTCAGGCGGGCAAAGCGGGGCAGGGAGTTCTCCTTGGGACCGTTGGCCTCGCCCTGGATGAGGGGCAGGACATAGTCGATGAAGGGCTGCTCGATGCCGTTGCCAGCGGCGTTGATCCACTCGCGGGGGACCTTCTTCTCGAAGTTGGCCACGATGTCCAGGGGCTGGAGAACGGTCTCGCACTTGTAGCCGTTGGCGTCGCGGGTGCACTGGAAGGCCACCATCTTGTCGGTGATGCCGGACACGGCGGCCTCGACAGCGGCCTTACCGGCGGCAAACGCCTCGTCGATGTCGGTCTTGGAGCCCACGTGAGAGCCGCAGCGCTGGAGGAGGGAGAGCTCGATGCCGCGGACCTTGGCGCCGGTCTTGTTCTTGATGGTGTCGGCCAGCTTGACGGCCAGACCGCCCAGCTGAGCATGGCCAAAGCCGTCGGTGGCGGAGGTCTCAGCCTCGGAGACGAAACGGCCATCGGCGTAGTGGATGCCCTCGGAGACGGCCACCATGCACTTGCCGGTTTTGTTGTAGATGTCGGTCACGTCCTGGATGAACTGATCCATGTCGAAGTCCACCTCGGGCAGGTAGACCAGGTCGGGGCCGCAGCCGGTCAGATTGGCCAGAGCGGCGGAGCCGGCCAGCCAGCCGGCGTGACGGCCCATGATCTCCACCACGGTGACCATGCCGGTGTCGTAGACGTGGGCGTCCTGCCACACTTCGGCGCAGGAGGTGGCGATGTACTTGGCGGCGGAGGCAAAGCCGGGGCAGTGGTCGGTGCCGTTGAGGTCGTTGTCGATGGTCTTGGGCACGCCCATGACGCGGCACTCATAGCCCATCTTCTGCATATACTTGGAGATCTTGTTGCAGGTGTCCATGGAGTCGTTGCCGCCGTTGTAGAAGAAGTAACGGACGTTGTACTTCTTGAAAATCTCCAGGATGCGCTTATAATCGGTGTCGTCCACGTCCGGGTCGGCCAGCTTATAGCGGCAGGAGCCCAGGGCGGAGGAGGGGGTATATTTCAACAGATCCAGCTCGGCGGCATCTTCCTGGCTCATGTCATAGAGCTTGTCGTCCAGCACACCCTTGATGCCGTGAGCGGCGCCCAGGACCCGGGTGATGTTCTCATTGTCCAGAGCGGTACGGATAACGCCCAGAGCACTGGCGTTAATCACCGCGGTAGGACCACCGGACTGACCGATAATGCACGCGCCTTTGAGTTCGTTCATAGCTTAATCCTCCTGTTACATTAAAACTGCCGGCGTTTTGTGCGCTTTTTTTCTTTTTGCCGGCACAATTTAGATATTTATGTGATATATCTAAATTTTTCATTATTATATCATGCCCTCTTGTAATTATCAATCACTAATGGTAAAATCAATGTGTAATTAAAAAAAGGAGATGAGCCCTATGCCTTTGGTCACATCTACTGAAATGTTCAAGAAGGCCTACAACGGCGGTTACGCCATCGGCGCCTTCAACGTCAACAACATGGAAATCGTTCAGGGTATCACGGAGGCCGCCCAGGAACTCAACGCCCCCGTCATCCTCCAGGTTTCCAAGGGCGCCCGCGCCTATGCCAACCACACCTACCTGGTGAAGCTGGTTGAGGCCGCTGTCATCGAGACCGGTCTGCCCATCGTCCTCCATCTGGACCATGGCGACAGCTTCGAGACCTGCAAGAGCTGCATCGACGGCGGCTTTACCTCCGTCATGATTGACGCCAGCTCCAAGCCTTTTGCCGAGAACATTGAGATCACCAAGAAGGTCGTGGAGTATGCTCACGATCACGGCGTGGTGGTCGAGGCCGAGCTGGGCGCTCTGGCCGGTGTGGAAGATGAGGTCAACGTCTCTGCCGAGGATTCTCACTACACCCGCCCCGAGGAAGTGGAAGAGTTCGTCACCAAGACCGGCTGTGACTCCCTGGCCATCGCCATCGGCACCAGCCACGGCGCCTACAAGTTCACCGCCGCTCAGTGCACCCGCAACGAGAAGGGCGAGCTGGTTCCCCCTCCGCTGCGCTTCGACATCCTGGACGAGGTCGTCCGCCGTCTGCCCGGCTTCCCCATCGTGCTCCACGGTTCTTCCTCCGTGCCCCAGGAGTACGTCAAGATGGTCAACCAGTATGGCGGCAAGATGCCCGACGCCGTCGGCATCCCCGAGGAGCAGCTCCGTCAGGCTGCCCGCGGCGCGGTCTGTAAGATCAACATCGACTCCGACCTGCGTCTGGCCATGACCGGCACCATCCGTAAGTTCTTCGCCGAGCATCCCGAGAAGTTCGACCCCCGCGAGTACCTGAAGCCCGCCCGGGCCAACATCAAGGAGCTGGTCAAGCACAAGATCGTCAACGTGCTGGGCTGCGACGGTAAGGCCTAATCTCGTTTCCATAACTTTATAGCCTGCCGAAGAGGGCGCATCGCAACGCGATGCGCCCTCTTTTTGTCTGCTGCATAGAATGGCGTGGAAAGGGGAGTGGCACAGATGGCGCTCATCCCATATGACCGGGAGGCCGCCGTGGCCTATGCCCACCGGTGGGCCTATGGCAGAAACCCGCAATTCTATGATTACGAGGATCTGGGGGGAGACTGCACCAATTTTGCCTCCCAGTGCCTGTACGCCGGCGCGGGAGTGATGAATTTTACCCCCGTGTTCGGCTGGTACTACATCGACCCCAACGACAAGGCACCGGCCTGGAGCGGCGTGGAGTTTTTCTGGAATTTCCTGACCCGTTCCGAGGAGACCATGGGCCCCTTTGGCCGGAGCTGCCGGCTGTGGGAGATCAAACCCGGGGATTTTGTCCAGCTGTGGAACACCCGGGACCGGTTCAGCCACACGCCGGTGGTGGTACAGACCGGACGCATTCCCACGCTGCGCAATACTCTGGTGGCCGCCCACTCGGAGGACGCCGATTACCGGCCGCTGAGCACCTATTCCTTTCAAAAGATCCGGTTTCTGCATATTCTAGGGGTGCGAACAGGACCGGACAGGGAAGTGGGGCCGCTGCTTCAGGGACAGTGACAGGGGAGCGGGGAAGTGGGGACGCTTTGCACCTCACTCCTCGCTCTGTACTTTTTTCTCCCGTTTTCGCCCCAAAGGATTGGCTTTTGCGGCGATACGCATACTTTCACTGTCCACATGGGTATAGATCTGGGTGGTGTTCAGATTCTCGTGGCCCAGCACCTCCTGGAGGGTGCGCACATCCACGCCGTTTTGCAGCATCAAGGTGGCGGCGGTGTGGCGCAGCTTGTGGCTGGAGTAGAGGCTGCTGTCCAGCCCGGCCTTTTTGAGGCGCTGCTTGACCATGTAGTGGACCGCGTCCCGGGTCATACGGCCGTGCCGACGGGTGATAAAAAGGGCGTTTGGGTCGGTGGAGGCGCTGTGGGAGCGCTCCTCCAGCCAGTCGTCCAGCGCCTGACGGCAGGCGTCGTTCAGGTACAAAATACGCTCTTTGTTGCCTTTGCCCAGGACGCGAAGCTGGTTTTCCCGCACATCCCGGACATTGAGGGCCACCAGCTCCGAGATACGCAGGCCGCAGTTGAGGAACAGGAGCAAAATACAGGTATCTCTTGTTTTGTTGGGTTCGTCCACCGCATCCAGCAGCTGGTAGCACTGGTCCAGGGTGAGATAGCGCGGCAGGGTTTTTTTGAGCCGGGGCGCGTCCAGGTCCTGCATGGGGTTTTCGGTGATGAGCTTGGCCTTGCTGGAGAGGTACTTAAAAAAGGAACGGATGGTGGCCACTTTGCGGGCGCGGGACGGGGCGCTGAGAGACCGGTCCCGGTCCAGATAATCCATAAAGGCGTACACGTCGGCCAGGGTCACGGTACGGATCAGATCCAGGCTGATATCGTCGATCCCGATCTGGTCCCAATCGGTATCCCGGCTGACCAGGCCCTTGTGGACCTTGAGGAACCGGAAAAAGGTACGCAGGTCCAGATAATACTCGTCCACTGTTTTGATGGAGTGTCCCTGGATGGTGCGGTGGTATGTGAGAAAATCACGAATGAGTTCCGGTGTTTGTGTGCGATAATCCAAAATCATCGGGCGTCTGGGGCTGGCCGGTCCCGGCGGGCCTAAAGGGGCCGTTTTCCCGGGAAGAGGGGTTTTTACCTCCCTCCAACTCAACAAAATTTTTATTTTGTTGAGTTGAGTATAGGGCCCTCCGACGCCCGTTCACCTCCTTCCAATGGCTGCCGGCCCTTATAAAATGGCGGCCAGCGCCTCGCGGATGTTTTTGACCCGGATGAGCTGCAAGCCCTCCGGTTCGCTGAGCTTGCCGCTGCTGCGGGCCGGGATGAGACATTTGGTAAAGCCCAGCCGCCGCACCTCGCTCAGCCGCTGGCCAAGGGCGTTCACCGACCGTAGCTCGCCGGTCAGACCGACCTCGCCGATGGCGGTCAGATCGCTGGGCACCGGCCGGTCCCGAAAACTGGATGCCAGCGCCATAATGGTGGCCAGATCCGCCGCAGGCTCGTCCAGCGACAGTCCCCCGATGACGTTGATATAGGCGTCGCAGGACCCCACCATCAGTCCGCCCCGCTTTTCCAGTACCGCCAAAAGCAGCATGGCCCGGTTGAAGTCGAAGCCGTTGGAGGTCCGCCGGGGCACGTTGAAGCTGGTGGGCGTCAGCAGGGCCTGTACCTCGGCCAGCACCGGACGCACCCCCTCCATCACACAGGTCACGCAGGTACCCGGCGTGTCGGTGGGACGGCCGGACAGCAGCATCTCCGACGGATTGGGCACCTCCGCCAGGCCGTCGTCCGCCATCTCAAAGACGCCGATCTCGTTGGTGGCTCCAAAGCGGTTTTTGGCCGCCCGCAGGATGCGGTAGGAATTTTGCTGCTCGCCCTCGAAATAGAGCACGCAGTCCACCATATGCTCCAGCACCTTGGGGCCGGCGATGGAGCCCTCTTTGTTGACGTGGCCAATGACAAAGACCGTGATCCCCTGCCCCTTGGAGAGCTGCATCAGGGTCATGGTGCAGTCCTTGACCTGTCCCACGCTGCCCGGCGCGGTGGAGAGATCGCCGTTATAAAGGGTCTGGATGGAGTCCACGATCAGAATATCAGGCTGAAGCCCGCTGACCGCCTCCAGCACGTCCTCCAGATTGGTCTCCGAGAGCAGATAGAGCCCTTCCCCCCCAATATGCAGCCGCTCGGCGCGGAGCTTGATCTGCCGTTCCGATTCCTCGCCGGATACATAGAGCACCTTGGCAAAGCGGCAGAGGGTATCGCAGATCTGGAGCATCAGGGTGGATTTGCCGATGCCCGGCGCGCCGCCCACCAAAACCAAAGAGCCCTTTACCGCTCCCCCGCCCAGCACCCGGTCCAGCTCGTTCATGCCGGTCTCAAAGCGCAGCTCATGGGTGGTCTCCACCTGGGAGAGCAGCTTGGGCTGCCGCAGCGGCGGAAGGGCCCCTCCCCCGCTTCTGGCGCCCGCCGCCATGGAAGCGCTGGCTGCTTTCTTCTTCGGCTCGGCGGGACGCTCCACAATGGTGTTCCATGCGTGGCAGGCGGGACACTGTCCCGCCCATTTCGGCAGTTCATTGCCGCATTCCGTACAATAAAATAAGATTTTTGACTTTGCTGCCATGGGTCTCTCCTTATGTCTGTTGTGTCCATTGAAACCACGCCCCGGCCAGTACCAGGGCCAGCTTGCGCTGATAATCGTCCCGAAGGAGCAACTGTTCCTCCTCCGGATTGCTCAAAAACCCGCACTCCACCAGAATGGCCGGGCAGGTCACATGGTTCATGAGGTAAACGGTATCCGGAATGGGCTTTGCCTCCCGGCTGTTTTCCGGGTCCAGGGTCTGACGCAGCAGCGCCTGGGTCTGCTGGGCGAAAAGCGCGCTGCCCTCTCCCCCGCCGTAAAACACCTGAGCGCCGTGGTACCGGCTGTCCGGATAGGAATTTTGATGGATGCTGATGAGCACCCCGTTGGGACAGGCCTCCACCGCCGCCGCACGGTTGTGGAGATCGGAGGACTTTTTTTCCCGCAAAGTGTCCGCCTCCGGGTCGTGCAGCGAGACGTCCTCCCGCCGCAGCACCTCCGGGACCGTACCGCAAAGGACGAGGACCCATTCCAGCTTGCGTGTAATGGCTAGATTGATGCCGCTTTCCGCCACACCGGTGACGGATACGGCCCCGCCGTCCTCCCCCCCGTGCCCGGCGTCCAGAATGGGGACAGGGCCGCTGGCTCCCAGCGTCTGTGATGCCGTGACCGATTTCGGCGGAGAGAGGGCCAGCCCCAGGAGCATCCCTGCCAGGACCACACCGGTCACCGCCCACAGCAAAAGCGTCGTTTTTTCCAGCCGCATGGCTACACCCCCCGCTGGGAGGATATGAGTCCTCCGGCGGCGCTATGACCTAAGGATGATTATATCATGTGTTTCCGCCTGGGTACACCCCATTTTTCCCAAAAGTACCGTTGCTTTTTGACACGAAATGGTATAGTATAGAGGTATCATCGAAACGAGGGAGGTCATTGCCATGGTATTTGACAACATCAAAAACGCTCAGCTCTACTACGGCCTGGGCGAGCGCTTCCGCACGGCGCTGGAGTGGATGGCGACCGCCGATGTGTCTGGTCTGAGCAATCGGGATCAGGTGGTCATCGACGGCGATAACGTGTACGCCAAATATTTCGATATGGAGACCAAATCCCCCGAGGGCGCCATGCCGGAGGGCCACAGCAACTATGCCGACATCCAGTACCTGCTGGATGGTGAAGAGGCGGTGGGCTATGCCCTCAAGGGTTCGGAGCCGCCCGCCAAGCCCTACAACCCGGAGAAGGATATCGCCTTCTGGGACGTACCCTACAGCACCATCCGGCTCAAGGCGGGCGACTTTTACATCGTCTGGCCCGATGATCTCCATGCGCCCCGCCTGGCGCTGGGCGAGCCGGGCAAGGTCCGCCTGCTGGTGGTCAAGGTGAAGCTCAACTAAATAACCACACATACCGACGGGAGGACGGGCTGATACACGGCCTGTCCTCTCTTTTTCCGTGTATGCGGCAACGCAGCATCCGCTGCAAGGTCCTCTGTAAGATCGCAGATGGGATCTGCTTTGACGCCGATGTAGGCGGCGGTCCAGGGGGCTCCGCTGGCGGCGGTGGGATAGACGCCCACGCCGTGGTCGGTGAAGTAGGGGGCGAAATTGCCCATGCGGGGGTCATCTTTTGAGAGATTGCGGGTCAGCTGATAGACCAGGGTACCGATCATCTCCAGATGTCCCAGCTCTTCGGTGCCGATGTCGGTGAGCAGCCCCTTCAGCTCCGGATAGGGCATGGCGTAGCGCTGGCTCAGATAGCGGATGGAAGCGCCCAGCTCTCCGTCCGGTCCGCCATACATCAATAGACGATGATTTTAACCTGCATATCCCGTCCGCTCCTCCAGCAGCGTCACATTGCCCCGCAGGCGCGCGTTATCCGGCTCCAGCGCCAGGGCGTGCCTGGCCTCCGCCAGGGCCAAAACGTCCCGCCCCGTCCGGGAAAACGCAATGGCCCGCAGATCGTGAGGCAGACTTCCCCATGGTTCCGCCTCGCAGATATAGGTCCGGGGCCGCTCTGTAATGGCCAGCGCACAGCCTGTAAGGTACAAAACCCCGTCCCACTCCCCCAGTTCATAGAGCAGATAGGCCAGCTCCACATACCCCTCCCGCAGATGGGGCGCCTCCGCGATGGCCCGCAAATACCAGTCCCGCGCCGTCCGGTCCTCCCCCTTCCTCCGGTACGCCCGGGCGATATACCGCATGGACGCCGCCCGCTCATCCTTCCAGGTGGCGGTGGGCATGGACAGATGGTGCTCCAAGGTGCGGATGCAGTCGTCCCAGCGCTGGTGGAACAGATATTCCCGCCCCAAATAGTGCATGTTCCGGTCGTCCTCCGGCGCTTCCGCTACGGACAGCTCCAGCAGCGGCAGATACTGCGCCCTGGATTTCGCTGGATCCGGGTGGTGATCCAGCTGCATCCCGTCCACCCGCACCGTGGGGCCGGGCGTCCCATCCCCTGTCCAGGCCAGCACCTCGTGGACCGGATGCACCCACCGGTAGCCCTTTCGGGCGTGGACCTTCTCATACCAAAACACCACCCCCTCCCCGCCGTCCGGCCGGAAGGACCAGGTGTACCGATAGGTCGCCTGTCCCGTGCCAGGAAGCCATGCCGCCTCCAGCAGCGCCCGCCACCCGGGGTGGAACACCTCGTCCAGATCGGTGCAGACGCAGATGTCCGTATCCTCCGGCACCAGCGCCAGGGACCGGTTCCGCGCCGTGTCAAACCGCCAGGGCATGACGGTCTCCACCGTCACCTCCGCCCCTCTGGCCCGCAGCTGCTCCACAGTGCCGTCGGTGGAACCCGTGTCCAGCACCACCACCCGATCCGCCTCTCCCATGGAGTCCATCCACCGGTCTACGAATTGGACCTCATCTTTACAGATGGCATATACCACAATCTTCATGTTCTCCCCCTCTCTCACCGTTGAAGGCTGCCGTCCCTCAATTGACGGCAGCCTTCTCTGTTTCCCTCTATTATTAGCGGGATGCTGTTATGTGGGAATATCGCCCAGACGAGTGATGTTCAGCGCCACGGCGTCAGCCAGATAAGCGCCGCCCGTCGGCACCACCTGGAGGGTAGTGGGTACGCTGGACACCGACAGCGGAACGGAAAAGGACGGCTCAGAGGTATCCGTGGCGCTTTGGAAGGTATAAGGCACCGACGCGCCGGGGACAACAGACCCGTTTTGCTCCAAAGAGGTGACGATATTCACCGGGAAGCTGTTTTCGGCATTGGGGGAAATGACCCCATGAAAATCCACGTTATAGACGCCGGGCTGATTGATGGTAGCGGTACTGCTGCCGGCGGTATGGGAAATATCACTGCCGTAGCTCAGGGCATTCCGGTCAAATTCAATGGGATCGCCGGAATTGCCTCCCTGAGAGGGAGTGGAATAGGCGGACAGCAGACTGACGGGGGCTGTGGGACCGGTAGGACCGGTTGCGCCCGTCATGCCGGTGGGCCCGGTGGGACCGGTAACGCCCGCTGCACCGGTGGGTCCGGTGGGACCGGTAACGCCCGCTGTGCCGGCGGGTCCGGTAGGACCGGTAACGCCCGTCGCGCCTACCGCGCCGGTAGGCCCAGTGGGACCCGTCGCGCCCGCTGCACCGGTGGGTCCGGTGGGACCGGTAACGCCCGTCATGCCGGTGGGCCCGGTGGGACCGGTAACGCCCGCTGCACCGGTGGGTCCGGTGGGACCGGTAACGCCCGCCATGCCGGTGGGCCCGGTGGGACCGGTAACGCCCGCCATGCCGGTGGGCCCGGTGGGACCGGTAACGCCCGCTGTGCCGGCGGGTCCGGTAGGACCGGTAACGCCCGTCGCGCCTACCGCGCCGGTAGGCCCAGTGGGACCCGTCGCGCCTGCCATGCCGGCGGGTCCCGTCGCGCCTGCGGGGATGATAAAATCAAAAATAGCGTGCTCCGCCGTACCGGAGTTGCTTACCTCCACATCGGTCCCAGGGGCGCCCGTTGTGACTGTCCCAACTTCCAAAGTCGCGGCAGCGCCAGCGGGGCCGGTTGGGCCCGTCGCTCCGTCAGGACCGGGAATTCCCTGGGGGCCGGTGGGACCCGTGGGTCCGGTCGCACCGTCAGGACCGGGTACCCCCTGGGGGCCGGTGGGACCTGTTGGGCCAGGCGGACAAGGGGGCGGACAGGGCGGCGGACAGGGGCAAGGCGGCTTGGGCGGGCACATTCCGCACCCGCCGTTGAGATAGGCCGCCACGCTCTCCTCCTGGAGCCGCTCCCAGTCAGAAGAACAATATCGTTTCATAGCTTCTCCTTGCATACATAAAGGAAAGGACCTGTGGCTTTGCCACACACCATCCTATGTATACGACGCCACAGATGCCCCTACAAATAAAAAAGGAGCCTTGAAACCCTTACGGTTCCAAGGCTCCCAGGCAGTCCGAGTGGCGGGATTCGAACCCACGGCCTCTTGGACCCGAACCAAGCGCGATACCAAGCTTCGCCACACCCGGATATGAGCCTCTTCCTTTTTTACAGAAAAGACCCGATAGCCAGTTATTAATTATAGCCGCTGACCGCCGCTCTGTCAAGCTTTATTTTTCCGGACCGCCGGAGTACTTCCCTGCTCCGGCGGTCCGGCAGACGCTCTCTTTAGTTGGCGTGCTTCTTCTGGAGATAGTCGTCCATGGCGGCGGCAGCCTTCTTGCCCGCGCCCATGGCCAGAATCACGGTGGCCGCGCCGGTCACCGCATCGCCGCCGGCGTACACGCCCTCACGGCTGGTGGCCATAGTCTCCTCATCCGCCACCAGGCAGCCCTTCCGGTTGGCGTCCAGACCGGGGGTGGTGGAGCGGATCAGCGGGTTGGGGCTGGTACCCAGGCTCATGACCACGGTGTCCACTTCCAGCTCAAACTCGGAGCCGGGCACCTCGATGGGACGGCGGCGGCCGGAGGCGTCCGGCTCACCCAGTTCCATCTTGATGCACTCCATACCGCGGACCTTGCCGTGGCCGTCGTCCAGCACCTTGACGGGATTATTGAGGAACAGGAACTCAATGCCCTCTTCCTTGGCGTGATGGATCTCCTCGCGGCGGGCGGGCATGGCCTCCTCGTCCCGGCGGTATACCACATATACATGCTCGGCCCCCATGCGCTTGGCACAGCGGGCCGCGTCCATGGCCACGTTGCCGCCGCCTACGATGGCCACCGCCTTGCTGTCCTTCAGCGGCGTATCATACCCTTCCTTATACGCCTTCATCAGGTTGATGCGGGTCAGATACTCGTTGGCCGAGTACACACCGGCCAGCGCCTCGCCGGGAATGCCCATGAACATGGGAAGACCGGCGCCGGAGCCCACGAAAATGGCCTCGTAGCCGTCGTCAAACATCTCGTCGATGGTGTAAGTACGGCCCACCACCATGTCGGTCTCCACGTCCACGCCCAGGGCGGACAGCTTGTCCACCTCGTTCTGCACGATGGCCTTGGGCAGACGGAACTCGGGGATGCCATACACCAGCACGCCGCCGGCGGTGTGGAAGGCCTCAAAGATGGTGACCTCATACCCCTTGCGGGCCAGGTCGCTGGCGCAGGTCAGGCTGGCAGGACCGGAGCCCACCACCGCCACACGGATGCCGTTGCTCTGGGGCTTCTGGGGCATGGCGTTCACGTTGGCCCGGTACCAGTCGGCCACAAAGCGCTCCAGACGGCCAATGGCCACCGGCTCGCCCTTGATGCCCCGGACGCAGTGACACTCGCACTGGCTCTCCTGGGGGCAGACGCGGCCGCTGATGGAGGGCAGGGCATTGGTGTCGGTGATAATGTCATAGGCGGCCTGGAAATCGCCCTCGGCCACCTTGGCGATGAACTCGGGAATGCGGATGTTCACCGGGCAGCCCGCCACACAGGGCTTGTTCTTGCAGTTCAGACAGCGCTGGGCCTCGTCTATGGCCATCTCGGCGGTATAGCCCATGGCCACCTCTTCAAAGTTATGGTTGCGGACGTTGGGGTCCTGCTCCGGCATGGGATTTTTGGTAGCTCTCATATTCGGCATGTTCTTCGACCTCCCTACTTAGTGGATCATATCGTGGGCCAGCTGCTCCATCCGGCAGGCGTGACGCTCCTTCTCCTGGGCCTCCCGCTCGCGGTAGACGGAGTTGCGGTTCATCAGCTCGTCGAAATCCACCTGGTGGCCGTCAAAGTCGGGGCCGTCCACACAGGCAAACTTCATCTTGCCCCCCACCGTCACACGGCAGCAGCCGCACATGCCGGTGCCGTCGATCATGATGGGGTTCAGGCTGACCAGAGTCTTGATCCCATAGGGCTCGGTGGTCTTGGAGACAAATTTCATCATGGGCACGGGGCCAATGGCGATGACGGCGTCATACTGATTGCCCGCCTCGATGAGGGCCTTGAGCTTGTCGGTGACAAAGCCCTTCTCGCCGTAGGTGCCGTCGTCGGTGGTGAGATAGAAGTGGTCGCTGGCCGCCTTGAACTCCTCCTCCAGGATGACGATGTCCTTGGAGCGGAAGCCGGCGATGACGTCCACCTCGATGCCCTCGGCATGGAGGCTCTTGGCCTGGGGATAGGCGATGGCACAGCCTACGCCGCCGCCGACCACGCAGACCCGCTTGATGTTCTCCCCCAGCTCGGGACGGGTGGGCTGGCCCAGCGGGCCCACAAAGTCCTGGATGGTGTCGCCCTCGTTCAGATCCCCCAGCAGCTGGGTAGTGAGGCCGACTTTCTGGAACATAATGGTAATGGTGCCCTTCTCGCGGTCGTAGTCGCCGATGGTCAGAGGGATGCGCTCCCCCTTCTCATCCAGGCGCAGAATGATGAACTGCCCGGCCTGCGCCTTCTTGGCGATCCGGGGCGCCTCCACCTCCAGCAGGGTAACGCTGGGATTGAGGACCTGTTTTCTCACGATCTTGACCATAACTGATTGACCATTCCTTTCCTATTCCTGCCGCCGGGGCTACCCGCATACCACGGCGCTTACTCGGCTCTCTCCGGGCAGGCAAAAACAGCAGCGCAAAGCCCGCCCCTTCCGGAACGGTCTCCCACTTACTTTATCATGTCAAAGATAGCAGTTTCCCACCCTTTTGTCAAGGAACATTCCCGGCTTTTTCCCCACTTTTATTTCCATTTCCGCCAGGTCAGCACAATCGTAAAGTTGCCGTCGACTAACTCAGCGTCCACCGTCCCGCCCATCCGAAGCGCCAGAGTCTTGACGATGGCCAGACCCAGGCCGGTATTCCGGCCGGTGCGCATCTTATCGGAGGTAAAAAACCGGTCAAAGACGTGTTGGGCGTCCTCCGGGTTCAGGTCCGGGGCGGCGTTGGTGAAGCGGCTCACCACCCGCTCCCCCGCTTCATAGAGCCGGATGGTCATGGGGCTCTGTCCGTGGTCCAGGGCGTTGCGCAGCAGGTTGGTCATCACCCGCAGGGCACCCCCCGGGTCGGCCCGCACCGCCGGGATGTGCTCGTCCAGTTCCACCCGCATATCAAAGCCGGCGTCCGTAAAATCCTGATAAAAGGAGGCCAGCAGCTCGGCCAGCACCCCCCGCAGATCCACCTGGGCCTCCTCCAGGGGAAACTCCCCCCCTTCCAGCCGGGACAGGTCGTAAAAGCTGGTGATGAGCCGCTGGAGGGCCTGGGAGCGGCTGCGCACCACCTCCAGATAGGCTCTCCGCTCCTCCGGCGAAAGGTTCTCGTCCTCCAGAAGCTGCAAATAGCCCAGAATAGAGGTCAGTGGGGTGCGCAGATCGTGGGAAATGTTGGAAATTTGGCGCCGTAGCTCCTTCTCCCGGGCCCGGCCCTCCGTCCGATCCTCCATGCGCAAGGCCAACAGCCGGTTCACCTCGGCCAACAGATCCTCCGCCGCGCCGTTTGGCGCCGCCAGACGGACCCGTCCCCCGCTGCCCTGCGCCTCCAGCGCCCGCAGCTGCTCCGCCGCCCCGCGCAGCGCCCGGTTCTGTGTCCACAGCCGGAAGCCCAAAACCACACTCGTCAATCCCAGCAGAATACAGACGATCACCATCTGCCGTCCCCCCTTTCTTCCCTCTTCTCTTTTCCCTACCGTACGTCACGCCGGGCGAAGAGGAGCAGCCCCGCCGCCGTGCTGCCCAACAGCCACAGCATCCCCACCCCCCAGCACCAGAGCTGATAGGCCAGCGACAGGCTGCCGCTGAGATACTCCGCCATCAAAAGAGAGTAGGGCATGAGGATGGTCTGGATGATCTCCATGGGCCAGACGTTCACATTGCCGCCAAAAAACAGAGAGGCGATTACCACCAGTATGGGCTGGCCAAAGAAAAAGAGCAGATAGTAGCCCCCTACCCAGGCCCCGGCGCTGGGGATCAGCATGGCCGCCATGTGACAGAAGGCCGCCGACCCGCACCAGAGAGGCAACGCCGCCAAAATGACAAAGAGCAGGATCATGCCGTTGAGCCACAGGTTGTCCTCCGTGCCATGGGACAGAAAGAGCCAGCCCAGCCCCAGCGCGCCGCCCATGAGTGCAAGGGCCAGCCCCACGCCCGCCAGCAGGACGGCCCACAGCTTGCCCAGATAGATCCGCCGCCGCTCCAGCCCAAAGGATACCTCATTTTTCAGCGTGTCGGTGCAGCGGCCGTCCACCGCCTGGACCAGCAATGGAGCCAGCAGCATCCCCACAAACTGAAAGGCGGGAAGATCCCCCGCCAGCTCGGCCAGCGTCGCCCCGCTCAGCGTATACAGCAGAAAAAATAAAAAGGCCAGCGCCGCCAGAATTCCCGCCAATGCCCAGAAAGAACGGCGGCGGGAGACCTTCCACAGCTCCGCTTTGACATAGTTGAGCATGGATGGTCTCCCCCCTTTTATCGAATCTCCTTTTTCCGGAACAGCGCCAGACCAGCCGCCGTGAACACCGCGCACCACACCAGGCCGCTGGCCCAGCAAAGGCCCAGATAGCTGCCGTCAAAGGCCATGTTTTTCAGATTGTCCAGCATAAAAGACGGCGTAAACTGCCGCATCACCTCAAACACCGGATGGAACAGCAGCCCGAAGGCCTGCAATACGCTGGGCAGCACCCCCAGAATCCCCACGGCCGCAAAGGCCGCCACCGTGGAGGAGCGAACGTGAAAATAGCAGAAGATGGATACCGCCTGGGCCCCAAACCAGAGGGGCAGCGCGCCGGACAGGGTGTAGCCGATGAGAGACAGCGCTCCCTGGTCCAGCTCGTTGTGGGGATAGAGCACCCAGCAGCCCAGCAGGTAGAAGCCCACCATGACGGCGGCCGCCACCAGGGATACCAGCAGCGACACCAACAGCTTGCCCACATAGATCCGGGTGCGGGAGAGGCCGTAGGAGACCTCGTTTTTCATGGTATTGTACTTGTACTGGTCAGAAAAAACCATGTCCGCGGTCAGCAGGGTGGCATACATGCCCACCCCCAGCAGGACCGGGATCATCAGGGCGGTGGAGCAGAAATCAATGGAAGCGTTGCCCCACTGAAGGGTCAGCCAGCTGCCCCACAGCAGCAGTCCTTCCAGCGCCAGACAGACCAGCAGCGTCACATAAAAATAGCTGCGATGAAACACTTTATAGCACTCGGCAGAGAGATAGTTACGCATGGCGGGCACCTCCGATCAGATTGAGGAAGTAGTCCTCCAGATTGGCGCCCCGGCTCTCCAGGGCCGACAGGGTTACCCCCGCCTCCACCATGGCTCTGGCGATCTCCCCCGGCCGGTCCAGATGGCTGTAAAGCCGGAGCACCGTGGGATGGACCACTTCATAATCGTTGGTGCCCAAAGTACGCTCCAGCACCAGGGAGGCCGCGGGCGCGTCGTCCACGTGGAGCTCCAGACAGGCCCGGCATTTCTCCTCCAGCCGTTTGGCGCTGATCTCCTCCAGCATAATGCCCCGGTCCAAAAAGCCGTAGCAGGTGGCCAGATTGGAAAGCTCGCTCAAAATGTGGCTGGAAATCAAAATGGTGGTCTGCCGCTCCTGGCTGAGCCGGAGCAGCAGGTTGCGGAATTCCACGATGCCCTCCGGGTCCAGGCCGTTGATGGGCTCGTCCAGCAGCAGAAAGTCCGGCCGGTTCATCAGCGCCAGCGCCAGCCCCAGCCGCTGCTTCATGCCAAGCGAAAAATGCTTGAACTTCTTCCTGCCCGTGTCGGCGAGGCCCGCCGCCTCCAGCGCCTCCTCCACGGCCGACTTGCCGGGAATGCCCCGCTGAATGCGGTAATACTCCAGATTCTGCCGGGCGTCCAGATAGGGATAAAAGCTGGGGACCTCTACCATGGCCCCCGTCCGGGCCCGCATGGCCGCCAGACCTTTGGGCGTGTTGGCCCCGAAGAGGGTGATCGTCCCCTCCGTGGGGGTGGTCTGGGCGGTAATCATCCGGATGATGGTGGTCTTGCCCGCGCCGTTGCGCCCCACCAGTCCGTAGATCTGCCCTTTTTCCAAATGTAAATCCACGTGGTCCACCGCCAGCGCGTTTCCGTAGCGCTTGGTGAGCCCACGGGCTTCCATGACTTGTTCCGCCATTTGGCTTTCACCGTTCCTTTCCTGAATGTGAGTCCAGTATAGCGGAAAGAGGATAACCCGTCTTTAAGCAAAGATAAAGAAACCATAAAGTATATAAAACGGCGGGCGGCCGCAAGGGCCGCCCCTACGGGGTGGGCGTTCCCCGCTTGCCTCCCTCTCTGAGGGAGGTGCCCCGAAGGGGCGGAGGGAGTTGCTGTTATGAAGGATGACTCCCTCAGTCAGCTGCGCTGACAGCTCCCTCAAAGAGGGAGCCCAGGCACGCGGGGAATTGAAAAACGACGGTGTTTTCATTCGTCTGCCATTTTGAACCCAATACCCCACACCGTCTTGATGTACTCCCGGTCGCTGACCTTGGCCAGCTTGGAGCGCAGGTTGGAAATATGGACGTTCACCGTGTTGTCGTCCCCCATGTAGGGCCCGCCCCACACCTGCTCATAGAGCTGCTCCCGGGTAAAGACCTTCTTGGGGTGGGACAGGAGCAGGGAGAGGATCTCGAACTCCCGGGCGGTGATGGACACCGGCCTCCCCCCTGCCGTCACCGTCACGCTCTCCCGGTCCAGCACCAGGTCCCCGTGGGTCAGCACCTGGCCGCCGGCGCCGCCGGAAAACTCCTTGTACCGCCGCAGCTGGGCCTCCACCCGGGCCAGCACCTCGTCGTTGTCAAAGGGCTTGGGGATGAAGTCGTCCGCCCCCAGGCGGAGCACGTTCACCCGGTCGGAAAGACCCGTCTTGGCCGAGAGGACGATGATGGGCATGGTCTTGCGGCGGCGCAGCCGCTCGATGAGCTCCTCCCCGGTGAGACCGGGCAGCATCAGGTCCAGCAGGATCAGATCGTATTCATACTTGGAGGCCCACAGCTCCGCCTCGCTGCCCGAAAAGGCCGGGCGGCAGTCGTAGCCCGCGCCCCCCAGCACCGTACACAGCAGTCGGTTGATGTCCGGGTCGTCCTCCACCACCAGGATGTGGCACGTCTCCATTGTCCGTCCTCCTTTACTTCACCCGCAGCTTCCGGGCCAGTTCCCCGTCCGGGTCCACATAGGCCGTCTGGCAGGTGGTGTAGATCACCATGCCCGGACGGGACCCCGCCGGCTTCTTCACATACTTCACCGGCGTATAGTCCACCGGCACCTTGGTCCCCTCCCGTGCCTGGGAGTAGTAGGCCGCCAAAATCGCCGCCTCGCTGAGGCTCTGGGCGTCCGGCTCCCGGCCTTCGGTCCAGAGGATCACATGGGAGCCGTGGATCTTCTGGGTGTGGAACCAGATGTCCCACTTCCCCGCCTGCTTGGCGGTGAGCTGGTCGTTCTGGGTGTTGTTCTTCCCCACCGAGATGCGCAGCCCCGCCGTGGAGCGGAACTCCATGGGCCGGCCCGCCACCCGCTTTTCCCGCTTGGCCGCCGTCTTGGCCCGGCGGAGATAGCCCGTGTCGGTGAGCTCCTGCCGGATCTCCAATAGATCCCGCTCCCCCTCGGCCAGCGCGATGGCCTCCAGCACGCTGTTCAGGTATTCCAGCTCCCGCTCCCCCTTGGAGATCTGGACGCTGAGCATCTCCTCCGCCGTCTTGGCCTTGTTGTAGGCCTTATAATACTTGGCCGCGTTCTGCTGGGGGGTGAGCAGCGGGTCCAGCTTGATCTCCACCTCCTTGCACTCCGGGTCGTAGAAGTCCATGGCCCGCAGCACCGCCATGCCCTTTTCCATGGTGTGGAGGTTGGACGTGATGATGTCCCCCAGCTCCCGCAGCCGGTCCCGGTCGAAGGTGGCCTCCAGCTCCTTCTCCTGCCGGCCCAGCTTGCGGGCCACCCGGTCCCGGGCGTTGGTCACCGCTTTGATGAGGTCCTGCCCCCGCTGGCGGGTGCGCTCCGCCTGGTCCCGGGTCTCGTAAAAATCGTCCAGCAGCTTGGAAAAGCTCTCCTGCCGCCGGCACTCGGTCTGGGGCCCGTACTGCAAAATGGGCAGGAAGGTAAAGTCCACCGGCTTGCCCTCCCGCACCAGCACATAGGGGGTAAAGCGGTTTTCCCGTACATCCTCCAAAAAGCGGTCCAGCACCGCCGGCAGGGCTTCCGGGTCCTCTCCCGCCCGAAAAGCCAGCTCCCGGGCAATTAAGGGCGAGATGCCGGTGAAGGCGTCCAGCAGCAGTTTATCCATGGCCTTGCCGTTGGGGTTATGGAGGGCTGCCGCCAGTTCCTCCGGCGTCGCCGTTAGGGGGTTTACCTTATCCGGCGCGGGCGGCAGGCGGTAAAACATGCCGGGCAGCACCTGCCGCTTGGACGACAGGTCCCCGTCCACCCGGCGCAGACAGTCCACGATGCGCCCTTCGGCGTCCAGCAGGATGAGATTCGCCCGCCGCCCCATGCACTCCAGCACCAGGCGGCGCTCCACCCGGTCCCCCAGCTCGTCGATGGTTTCCAAGCGAAAATCCAGCAGACGCTCCATGGGGGGCTGGGTGATGTCCAGAATCCGTCCGCCGGTGAGGTGCTTGCGGAGCAGCATACAGAACATGGGGGGCTTTTCCGGGTTTTCCCGGGGCAGGGTGGTGAGCTGGGCCCGGGGCTGGCTGGGACTGGCCGACAGCAGCAGCTTGACGTTGCCCGCCGGGCCACGCACCGCCAGCATCACCTCGTCCCGGCCGGGCTGGTAGATCTTGTCGATCTTCCCGCCGCCGATGGCGGCCCGCAGCTCCTCCGCCACGGCGGAGAGACAAATGGCGTCCAGTGGCATTCCTTATTCCTCCTCCATCATGACGGCAAACAGATCGTTGAGCCGGTCTGTTTTCCCCTGCAAATAGAGCCACCCGAAGAGGGCTTCCAGCCCGGTGGCCGCCTGGTACTCCGCCCGGCTGGCGTTCTGAGGCACGCTGTGGGGGCTGGTGTTGCGCCCCCGGCGGAACACGTCGTGCTCCTCCTCGCTCAGAAGGGGCAGCACCTTCTCCGCCGCCCTGGCCTGGGCCGGCGCCGCCACATAGCGCACCGTGGCCTTATGTAGGCCCCGGGCGCTGGCCTTGCCGTGGAGGCACAGCCAGGAGCGGACCATGACTTCAAAAACCGCGTCCCCCAGATGGGCCAGCCCCAGGCTGCTGATGGCCGCCCGCTGGTCGGCGGTGGTGTTTAGGTGAAAATAATCCATGGGTGTTCTCCTTGTTCAGTATCGGTCAGACCACTTGGAAGAGGTAGAACTTCAGATAGTTGGTCTCGGGGACGTTCCACAAGATGGGATGGTCCGGGGCCTGCTGCCGGGCTTCGATCTGCCTCAGCTCCACGCCGGCGTCAAAGGCGGCGGCCCGCAGCATCCGCACAAACCGCCCCTCCTCCATGAAGTGGGAGCAGGAGCAGGTGGCCAGATAGCCGCCCCGGGGCAGCAGCTTCATGGCCCGGTAGTTGATCTCCTTATACCCCCGGGCGGCGCTGTCCACCGTCCTGCGGCTCTTGGTAAAGGCCGGCGGGTCCAGGATAATGAAGTCGTAGGGCTTGCCCCCCTGCCGCTCCAGTTCGGGCAGCAGGTCGAACACGTTGGCCGCCACGCAGTCCATCTTGTCCTCCAGGCCGTTGCGGAGGACGTTGGCCCGGGCCAGCTCCACCGCCGACTCGGATACGTCCACCGCCGTCACATGGGCCGCGCCCCCCTTGGCCGCGTTCAGCGCAAAGGAGCCGGTATGGGTGAAGCAGTCCAGCACCCGTTTCCCCCGGGCCAGCTTGGCCACCGCCCGGCGATTATACTTTTGGTCCAGGAAAAATCCGGTCTTTTGGCCGTTTTCAAAGTCCACGGCGTAAATCACGCCGTTTTCCACAATGGTGGTCTGGGTGCTGTCCGGGTGGGCCTCCCCGGGGAGCGCAAACCACCCTTTGTTTTCTTCCAGTCCCTCATGGGCACGGAGGGCCACGTCGTTGCGCTCGTAAATTCCCTTGATATCCTGGCCGTCGGCCCGGAGGGTCTCCGCCAGCAGGGGGAAAAGCACCGGCTTAAGCACCTCCATCCCCCGGGACAGGGTCTGGGTCACCAGTACGTCGTGGAACCGGTCCACCGTCAGTCCCGGGAAGGTGTCCGCCTCCCCGAAAATCACCCGGCAGCAGTCCAGATCCGCCGGGTCCATCACCGTCTTGCGGTAGTCCCAGGCGTACTTCACCCGCCGGGCCCAGAAGGCCCCGTCAAAGCGGTCGTTGGCGTTGCGGGAGATGAGACGTACCCGGATCTTGGAGGTCTCGCTCAAAAACCCCGTGCCCAGATAGCGGCCCTTCTCGCTGCACACGTCCACCAGGCCGCCGTTCTCTGCGCTGCCCTCCATGGCCTTCACCTCAGCGTCATATACCCAGGGGTGTCCCCCCACGATGGCCCGCTCCGCCTTCTTCGTCACCGTGCAGCGGGCATAGCCCCGTCCCTCTTTCATGTCCGGTCCTCCCTTTTCATTGTTGCAACTTTGTAGTATACCCCAAAAGCCCCCTCTTGACAAGCCGCCGGACTGGTTCAGATACGGTTGGAAGCCGTCGGAAGAAAAATGAGGTCAGGAAACGACGCCGTCTCCTGACCTCTCTCTTTTTACACGTCCACGATATGAAAGCCGGCGGCCTTGTTCAGCCGGTTGTTCACCGCCAGGCCGATGCCCTCCTCGTCGGGGCACTGGGACCAGATCTCTTTTACGCCGGTGCTGTCAAACCGCCGCAGGGCGTCAAACACCCGCCGGGCCTGTTCGCCCTTGTCCGCCGCGGGACCGATGGTCTCCACGATGCAGACCCCAAACAACTCCGCGTACTCGTCAAAGCAGATCACGCCGCTCCCCTCCCCCGCGTGGGAGGAGATGTACGCCGCGCTCTCCGCCGGATCGCCCCGCACCACCGTCACCGGCGCTTTGGGCGCATAGTGCCGGTACTTCATCCCCGGCGCTCTGGGGTGCTCGTCCTTTCCCATCAGACGGGTGACGGCCTGGTCCACCTCTACCGCGCCCAGGGCATCCCGCAGCTCCTCCAGCGTGATTCCGCCGGGACGGAGCAGCCGGGGCGGCTTGGCCGTCAGGTCGATGATGGTGGACTCCACCCCCACCTGACAGGGGCCTCCGTCCACAATGGCGTCGATCTTGCCGTCCATGTCCTCCAGCATGTCCGCCACGTTGGTGGGACTGGGCCGGCCCGACGTGTTGCCCGACGGCGCCGCCACCGGCACGTCCGCCGCCGCGATGATGGCACGGCACAGCCTGTGAGCCGGACAGCGCATCCCGACTGTATCCAGCCCCGCCGTCACCGCGTCGGAGACCAGAGGCTTGCGCCGCAAAATCATGGTCAGCGGACCCGGCCAGAACCGTTCCGCCAGCACCCACGCCGCCGCCGGAATGTCCGCGCAGTACCGCTCCAGCCAGGACGCCTCCGGAATGTGCAAAATCAACGGGTTATCCTGGGGCCGGCCCTTGGCCGCGAAGATGCGGCGTACCGCGTCCTCGTTCAGCCCGTCGGCCCCCAGGCCGTATACCGTCTCGGTGGGGATGCCCAGCAGGCCGCCCCGGCGCAGGACCGCCGCCGCGGCTTCCACATCCGCCGCCGTATATCTCTCTGTGATCAAATTATCTTTCGCCTCGTTCCCGCTCAGCGCCAGTCGTCCCGCCGACAGGTGCAGGCAGAAATCAGTGCCAGAATGCCCGCCGCCGCCAGCGCCGCACCGGCTACGATGGTCAAAATCGCGCTTCCTCGTTTCACGGCTGCCGCCCTCCTTCTCGTTTTCTTATTCGTAAATGCCCACCGGCATACCCGCCAGCTCAATGGTGGTGTCCGGCGCAAAGGCCCGCTGCTGCAGGTAGTTCTTTACCGCCAGAATCCCATACTTGGGGTTGAGCCGCTCGTCCTCCAGCTCCAGCTCCACGCTGCCCCCCGGGCCCTCCTGCCGGGAGCCCAGCAGCCAGCCGTTGTCCTCCAGCACGTAGTCCAGCTCTTTCTTCATGCCGTCCAGGTCCAGGTCCTGGGGCAGCGTCTTAAAGTGGATGATGAGTTCCATGGTCCTTTTCTCCTTTGTTCAATGTTCCTCGCTGCGGCGCAAGCGCTCCGCCTGATCGGCCGTCACCAGACCGTCGATGACCTCGTCCAGCCCGCCGTCCATCACCGCCTCGATCTTGTACAGGGTCAGACCGATGCGGTGGTCGGTCACCCGGCCCTGGGGGAAGTTGTAGGTCCGGATGCGCTCGTTGCGCATCCCGCTGCCCACCTGGCTGCGCCGCTGGGCGGTCACCTCCTCCGCCTGGGCCTGGACCTGTTCGTCATAGAGCCGGGCCCGCAGAATCTGCATGGCCTTGTCCCGGTTCTGGAACTGGCTGCGCTCCTGCTGACACTCCACCACCGTGCCGGTGGGCTTATGGATGAGCCGCACCGCCGACGAGGTCTTGTTCACGTGCTGCCCGCCGGCGCCGGAGGAGCGGAACACCTGCATCTCAATGTCCGCCGGGTTGAGCTCGAACTCCACCTCGTCCACCTCGGGCAGCACCGCCACCGTGGCGGTGGAGGTGTGGATGCGCCCGCCGGACTCGGTCTCCGGCACCCGCTGCACCCGGTGGACCCCGCTCTCAAATTTTAACCGGGAGTAGGCCCCCTCCCCCTCGATGACCATGGAGAGCTCCTTGACGCCCCCCAATTCCGTCTCGCTGAGGGAGGTCACTTCCACCGTCCAGCCCCGGCGCTCGGCGTACATGGTGTACATCCGGTGGAGGGAGTGGGCAAAGAGCGCCGCTTCCTCTCCCCCCACCCCGGCCCGGATTTCCACGATGACGTTTTTTCCGTCGTTGGGGTCTCTGGGCAAAAGCAGAAGCTTGAGCTCCAGCTCCAGCCGCTCCACGTCCTCCTTTGCCTGGGCGAACTCCTCCCGGGCCAGGTCCTTCATGTCCGGGTCGCCCATAAGGGCCTCGGCTTCGGCCAAATCCCGCCGACGACCCTCCAGCGCCCGCCAGGCCCCCACCACCGGCTCCAGCTCCCGCTGCTCCCGGTTCAGACGGGCCACCAGCGCCGGGTCCCCATAGGTCTCCGGCGCGCTGAGCTGGGCCTCCAGCACCTCATACCGATGCTCCAGCCCCCTCAGTTTGTCCATCATATCCAATTGCAATCACCTGTCAAAGAAAAAGGATTTCACCAGCGCCAGCGGCTCCCGCAGGTACATCTTCAGACGGGAGGGCACATGGGAACTGGGCGCCGCCAGAGTGGACAGGTTGTCCGCCCGTCCCCACACCCGCTCGCACAGCAGGCGCACCCGGGTCAAGTGGAAGCCGTTGGACACCACCACCATGTCCGCCCCGGTGTCGTAGCCCTCCGCCGCCAGCAGCGCCAGACTGTTTTCCAGGTTCTGCATGGTGTTGAAGGACTGGTCCTCCAATAAAATGCGCTCGCCGTCCACCCCGTGCTCGGTCAGGTAGTCGTACATGCACTGGGCCTCGCTGACCGGCTCGTCCGCACCCTGGCCGCCGGAGACCACCACCGTCAGATTCGGGTGATCCTCCAGATAGGAAAGGGCCTTGTCCAGCCGGTCCTGCAAGAGAACCGACGGCCCCCAGGGCTTCACCTGACAGCCCAGGATAATCATGATCTCCGGCGTGCCGCTGACGCGGTCCACGCTGCCCGACAGCACCAGACCCAGCAGCCCTCCGAAGCAAAGAAGCCCCGCAAGGACCACCGCCAGCAAAATACGGACCGGTATGGGCAATCTCCTCATCCTCTTGCCTCTTCCAGCTCGGCGGCCAGAGCCTCCCAGCGGGTGTAAAGGGTGGCGATCTCCTCTTCCAGCGCCTTCTGGGCCTCGCAGACCGCCTGGAGCTCCAGATAGTTGCTGGAAACCTCCTCCGCCCGGCGGGTGAGCTCATACATCTGCTCCTCCGCCCTGGCCACCTCCCGCTCCGCCGCGGCCACCTGCTTTTCCAGCAGCTTGGTGCCCCCGGCCCGCTTGGGCTTCTCCTTCTTCGGTTCGGGCGGTACGGCGGCCTTTTTGGCCTGCTCCACCTGCCTGCTCTTTTCCCTGGCCGCCCGGAAGGCCCCGAAGGTGCCCCGAAAATCGGTGAGACCGCCGTTTTCCAGCATCCACACCCGGCCGGCAAACTGATTGATGAAGTACCGGTCGTGGGACACGAAGAGCAGCGCCCCGTCATAGTCGGTGACCGCTTCCTCGATCCACTCCCGGGAGGCGATGTCCAGATGGTTGGTGGGCTCGTCCAGGATGAGCAGGTTGATCTTGCTGTCCATGAGCATACACAGCCTTAACCGGCTCTGCTCGCCGCCCGACAGGGCGGACACCGGCTTAAACACGTCCTCCCCCCGGAAGTTGAAGACCGCCAGACGGTCCCGTGCCTCCTGGGTGGTGCAGTTCTGGTCGTACAGCATGGTGTCCACCAGGTTCCGCTCCGGGTGGTCAAAGTGGACGATCTGGGGCAAATACCCGATCTTCACCGTGGGGCCCAGACGGATCTTGCCCCCGTCGGGCTGCTCCTCCCCCATGATGAGCTTGAGGAAGGTGGACTTGCCGGTGCCGTTGTCCCCCAAAAGGGCGATGCGCTCCCCGCCCTCCACCAGAAGATCCACGCCGGAAAAGAGGGTCCGGTCCCCAAAGCCCTTCTTCAGGTCCTTGACCACCATCACCTCGTCGCCCTGAAAGTCCCGCTCGCCGAACCGCACGTCCAGCCGGCGCTCCTTTTTGGGCTTGGCGGTGGTGCGCAGGCGCTCCATCCGCTTTTCGATGGAAAAGGCCCGCTTGTGCAGCTTGTCGTTGCCCATAAAGGCCCACAGATGCAGCTTGTCCGCCGCCGTCTGGAGCTGCTGGAGCTTGGCCTGCTCTTTTTCGTACTGGCGGAGCCGCTCCTCATACCGCCGCTCTTTTTCCTCGGCGTAGAAGCTGTAATTGCCCGCGTAAAATTCCGCCTTGCCCTCCTGAATCTCAATGACCCGCTTGACCACCCGGTCCAAAAACCACCGGTCATGGGAGATGGCCAGCACCGTGCCCTTGTACTTGTCCAGATACTCCTCCAGCCACTCGGTGGCCCGGAGGTCCAGATGGTTGGTGGGCTCGTCCAAAAGGAGAATCTCCGTGTCCTCCAGAATCAGGCGGGCCAGATTCACCCGGGTCTTTTCCCCGCCGGACAGAGAGGCAAAGAGCTGTCGGCGCATATCAGGGGAAATTTGCAGGCCGTTGCACACCTTGTTCAGCGGGGTCTCGGTGTCGTAGCCGCCGCCCGCCTCAAAGGCGGCGGTCAGGGCGTCGTACCGCCGCAGCAGGGCCGGGTCGCTGTCGCTCCCCATCCGCCCAGCCAGCTCCGCCATCTCCGCCTCCATGTCCCGCAGCCGCCGGAAGGCCGTGCGCAGCACGTCCTCCACCGTGTAGTCCGGCGGGTAGACCGGGATCTGGGAGATGAGCCCCACGCCCTTTCCCGGGGCGATGGTCACCTCGCCTTCGTCATAGTCCAGCTCTCCGGTCAGGATCTTGAACAGCGTGGTCTTGCCCGCGCCGTTGCGGCCCAGCAGGCCCACCCGCTCCCCCTGGTCCACCTGAAACGTCAGGCCGTCCAGGATGCGGCTGCCCACCTCAAATTCCTTCACCAGACCGGAGACCGATAGATCAATCATATATGGTCTCCTTTTATTCTTCCGCTGTGATGGATTTCAAATACTCCACCAGCTCCTCAAAGGCCATGCCCCGGGACGCTTTGACCAGAATGGTGGCCCCGGGCTTGACCAGCGTGTCCAGCACCGGCTTTGCCGCCTCCTTGTCCGCGCAGTAGCAGACCTCCGGCACGCCGGCCTTGCGGGCCGCGTCCGCGATGTGGCGGGAGAGCCCTCCCACCGCCACCAGGCAGTCCACCCCCGCCTTGCCCAGATACTCCCCCACGCCGGCGTGGAGAGCGGGAGCCAGGGGGCCCAGCTCGAACATATCCCCCAGCACCGCCGCCCGATAGCTGCCGTTGCTGGTGGACAGCACCTCCACCGCCGCCCGCATGGACTGGGGATTGGCGTTGTAGGTGTCGTTGAGGATGGTGATGCCGTCCCCCCGATGGAGGATGTTCATGCGCATCTTGGTGGGGGCGAAATGGAGAACCCCCCGGATGATCTCCTCCTGGGTGAGGCCGAAATGTTCGCCCACCGCCGCCGCCATCAGGGTGGGATAGATCATGTGCTCCCCCAGGGCCGGGATCTCCACGTCCCGGTCCATGCGGGGGGTGGTGATGCGGCAGGTGATGCGGCTTTTCCCGTCGCTGCGCACGTCGCTGGCCCGGTAGTCCAGACCCTCCGCCGCGCCGCACCACACCGTCTCAAAGGGCAGGACGTCCTTTTTGCTGCGCAGGAGGGGGTCGTCGCCGTTGAGGATTACATGGCAGTTGGGCTTGGCGTGGTGGAAGATCTCGCACTTGGCCTCCAGAATCTTTTCCCGGCTGCCGAAAAACTCAATATGAGAGTCCCCGATGTTGGTGATGAGGGCCACGTCCGGCTCCACGATGTCGGACAGGTAGTCGATCTCCCCGGCGTGGTTCATGCCCAGCTCCAGCACGGCAATCTCGTGGCTGTGGTTGAGCCGCAGCAGGGTCATGGGCACCCCGATGTCGTTGTTCAGATTGCCCTCGGTCTTGAGGACCTTGAACTTCTCCCCCAGCACGGCGGCCACCATGTCCTTCGTGGTGGTCTTGCCCACCGAGCCGGTCAGCGCCACCACCGGGATCCGGAACTTCTTTTTATAATACTTGGCCAGATCCCGAAGGGCCCTGGAGGTGTTGGCCACCTTGATATAGAACTTGCCGGGCAGATAGCTCTCCCGCTCCCGCTGGGTGAAGCAGCCCGCCGCGCCCCCCTCCAGGGCGGCGTTGATGTAGGCGTGGCCGTCGAACCGCTCCCCCACCAGCGGCACAAAGAGGCTGTCGGGATGGATGGTCCGGCTGTCGGTCTCCACCCGGGCCACCTGCCGGCTTTCCTCAACCGGCTCGCCCAGCAGACGGCCGCCTACCGCCTCCAGAATCTCTCGTATGGTCATCGGCTCCATTACAGCTTCTCTCCTTACTTTCCCTGTTTTCTGGCCTCCAGCGAGGCGTTTACGATCCGCTGGCAGAGGGTGGGGTAGTCGATCCCCACCGCCGCCGCCTCCTGGGGCAGAAGGCTGGTAGGCGTCATGCCAGGCAGGGTGTTGATCTCCAAAAACCAGGGCTCCCCCGCCTCGTCCAGAATGAAATCCGCCCGGGCGTAGACCGACAGGCCCAGCAGCTCGTAGACCCGCACCGCCGCTTCCCGCAGCTTCTTCTCTTCCTGCTCCGTCACCGGCGCGGGACAGACCTCCAGCGCCGCGCCGGGCTGGTATTTGTTGGCGTAGTCATAAAAGTCCGCCTTGGGGATGATCTCAATGGAGGGCAGCGCCGTCCCGTCCAGAATGCCCACCTGGACCTCCCGCCCCTTGACATACTGCTCCAGCACCGTCCGGCCGCCCAGCGAAAGCCCTTCGGTGAGGGCCGCCCGCAGCTCCTGGGCCGTGTGGGCGATGGATACCCCGATGGACGAGCCGCTGGCCACCGGCTTTACCACCAGGGGCAGCCGGGCCTTGGCCACCAGGCCGTCGATGTCCTCCGCCGTATAGTGTACCGTTTTCCAGCCGGGGGTGGACACCACTTCCTCCACCATCCGCTTGGTCAGGTCCTTATCCATGGCGATGGCGCTGCTGAGATAGCCCGCGCCGGTGTAGGGAATGCCCATCAGGTCAAAGGCGGCCTGGACCCGGCCGTCCTCCCCGCAGGCCCCGTGGAGGGCCAGAAAGACCAGGTCCGCCGCCTGGCACAGCTCCACCACGCCGGGGCCGAATACGCTGGCGCTCTGGTCCTTCCGGCTGGCGCGCACCTGCTCCAGGTCGGGCGCCGCCGTGCTGATGTGCTTGGCCTCCGCCGACAGCGGCGCGTCAAACAGATCCTCCAGTGCGCCCGTATGGCCTTCCAGGCCGAAAAACAGGTCCACCAGCGCCGCCCGATGGCCCAGGCCCCGCAGCGCCTCGGTCACCATAGTGCCCGTGGAAAGAGATACGTTCCGTTCCGGCGAGAGCCCGCCGGCCAATACTACAATTTTCATGCTATTCCGACACCTCGATACAATCAGTCTGCCCCGTTGCGGCAGGATAAGATACGCATTTTGCCCCTATTATAGCACACTCTCCCGCCACGCTCAACGCAAAAAATACCATCCGGCACTCCGCCTCCCTTTGGGCAAAAAAGCCCGCCGCAAAATTGTGAGGATGCACAATTCTGCGGCGGGTATCCAGAGGCTTGTTCCCCTTACCTCATTTGTTTATACGCCCAGCATGGCGGGTACGATGCCGCCCAGCAGGCCAACCAGCAGGCAGGCAATGACCAGCTCGAAGAGGGCCCACTTGATGATGCCACCCAGGAGCTTGGAGTCCTGTCCCACTAGGCCCACGGCCGCGGCGGCGGTGGCGATGCACTGGGGAGAGAGGATCTTGCCGATGCCGGCGCCGGTGGAGTTGGCGGCGGCCAGCCAGAACTGGGACGCGCCGATCTGCTCGGCGGCGGTGGTCTGAAGGGTGCCCAGCAGAACCTCGGTGGAGGTGCCGCTGCCGGTGATGAAGGCGCCCAGGGCCGCGATGATGGGGGCCACGAAGGGATAGAAGGACCCGGTAATGGTGACGAACAGAGAGGCCATGTCATCGATCATGCCGCAGTAGGTCATGATCTTGGCCACCGCCAGCACCGACATGATGGTGATGATGGTCTTGGACATCTGCTTCACCGTGGCCACCAGGGTCTCCCACATGACCTTGCCGCTGGCTTTCTGGACGATACCGCCGATGATGGCGGCCACAAAGATCCAGATGCCCGGGGTGTTGATCCAGCTGAAGGAGGCGTTGCCCGCGTTGGCCGAGGTGCTGATCTTAAAGGAGCTGGCAAAGGTGGCCAGGAAGTTGTTCACCGGCGGCACCAGCTTGGAGGTGGCCAGCAGCAGAACAAAGATCAGAATGAAGGGCAGCCAGGAGATGAAGGCCTTGTTGCCGTCGATTTTGATCGCCTTGGAGGGGTCGGCGCCCATGTTGTACTCCGCCGGGACCTCCCCCTTGCGGGCACGGGCCATGAGAATGGTAAAGCCCAGGCTGAACACGCAGCCCACGATGACCGCCAGCTCGGGGCCGGTGAACTTGGCCACCACCAGCTGGGGCACCACGAAGGACACGCCGGACACCAGGGTGATGCCCACCATGCCCTTGAGGGCCTTGAGACCGCCGCCGCCCACAATGACCATCAGGAAGGGCACCAGGATCATAAAGGGCACCATCTGCACCACCGTCACGAAGGCCAGCGTCACCGGGTCCAGTCCGGTCACGTTGGACAGGGTCACCGTGGGGATACCCACAGAGCCGAAGGCCGTGGGGAAGGCGTTGGCCAGCATACACACCAGGCAGGCCGCGATGGGGTCCATGCCCATGCCGGCCAGCATGCTGGCGGGAATGGCGATGGCGGTACCGAAGCCGGCCATGCCCTCCATGAAGCCGCCGAAGCACCAGCCGATGAGAAGCACCAGCACCCGCTTGTCCGCCGAGACGCCGGTGAGCATCTGCTTGATGACATCCATGGCCCCCGTTTTCAGGGACAGGTTGTATGTAAAGATGGCGGCGATGATGACCAGGATGATGGGCCACAGCGCCGAGGCAAAGCCCTCCAGCGCCGAGGTGGCGCAGTCAAGAACCGGCATCTTCCAGATAAAGAGAGACTCCACAATGGCAATGCCCAGCGCCCCCAGACAGGCGATGTGGCCGGGCAGCTTCAATCCCGTCAGCGCCACGATCAGCCAGATGATGGGCAGCAGCGCCAGGACGCCCATGAGTATGATGGTTCCCATAAACGTATCAGCTCCTCATTTTTATTTTGCGTCTCGATGCTCAATGCGCGTGCCTGCGTTCCCCTTCTCCGCTTGTCGCCCCCCTTTGCTGTTGTACCGGTCGGTTTGCTTTTGTGTCTTTTATACAAGGACTTTTTTGCGGATTCTATCCGCCTTTTTCAGATCGTGTCCGAAATACCTAGAGTTTTACAGCCTTCCGGCACTTTAATTTTTGCTTAATCACTTCACAACCCACTTAATTTTTACCTTAGCGTTATTTTAGCGCTTTCTTCTCAGAATGTCCAGTCTATTTTTTTCGCTACTCATGGTGTTACCTTCGCTTTATCTCATTTATTTCTACTCTTCAGTTTACCTAATTTTCCGTCAAAACGACGAAAATTTATTTGAACTTGTCAGTATTTTTCCAGGTTTTTTGTGGTTTTTGTCTGTTTTTTATCCTTAAAACGCCAGTTTTTATCCAAAATATCCAGTTGCCCACTGCGTACAAAGCGTATCCCGCCGCATCCCGTCCTCCCCCCTTGCATATCTGTCCGGTTGTGGTAAACTAAGGGCAGTGAAGGGACCGGTCCGGTGCTGCGGCCGGTCCCATTTGGGTACAGAATCAGACGGAACGATTTTTTGAAAGACGGAGGGATCATCCTATGCGCATTCCCTATGGTACCACCGGATTGGAGCTCAAGCGGGACGTCTCCGGCGCCGAGGTGCTGGAGTCCGCCATCGGCACTCTGAAGGCCCAGGCCAGCGAGGACGACCTGGTCCGGCAGGCCATGGCCAACCCCATCGGCTCCCCCACCCTGCGTCAGCTGGCCCAGGGGAAAAAGACCGCCACCATCATTATCAGCGACCATACCCGCCCCGTGCCCAGCAAGCACATCCTCCCCTTTATGCTGGAGGAACTGCGGCAGGGCAACCCCGACATCGACATCACCCTCCTCATCGCCACCGGCTTCCACCGCCCCACCACCCACGAAGAGCTGGTCAATAAGGTGGGCGAGAAGATCGCCAACGAAGAGAAGTTCGTCTGCCACGACAGCCGCGACGCCGAGAGCAACGTGGAAATCGGCGTGCTCCCCTCCGGCGCCAAGCTGGTCATCGACAAGGTGGCCGCTCAGACCGACCTGCTGGTGGCCGAGGGCTTCATCGAGCCCCACTTCTTCGCCGGCTTCTCCGGCGGCCGTAAGAGCATCCTCCCCGGCGTGTGCGACCAGGTCACCGTCCTGGGCAATCACTGCGCCAAGTTCATCGACTCCCCCTATGCCCGCACCGGTATCCTGGAGGGCAACCCCCTCCACAACGACATGGTAGCCGCCGCCAAGCTGGCCAAGCTCCAGTACATCGTCAACGTGGTCATCGACGAGGACAAGCACGTGGCCGCCGCCTTCGCCGGCGACCCCTTCCAGGCCCATGAACAGGGCTGCGCCTTCCTCAAGGGCTACTGCCGCGTCAAGCCCGAGAAGAAGGGCGACATCGTCCTCACCTCCAACGGCGGCGCGCCCCTGGACCAGAATGTGTATCAGTCCGTCAAGGGCCTCACCGCCGCCGAAGCGGCCGCCGCCCCCGGCGCCGTGCTCATCATCTCCGCCCGCTGCAACGACGGCACCGGCGGCGAGAGCTTCTACCGCGCCCTGCGGGACTGCTCCTCCCTGGACGAGCTGATGGACCGCATCCTGGCCACCCCCATGGATAAGACCGACCCCGACCAGTGGGAGTATCAGATCCTCTGCCGTATGATGCGCAAGCATCGCATCATCTTCGTCTCCGACCCGGCCATGCAGCAGACCCTGGAGGAGATGAAGCTGGAATACGCCCCCGACCTGGATACCGCGCTGGACCGCGCCTTTGCCGACAAGGGCCCCGACGCCCATCTGGTCCTCATCCCCAACGGCATCTCGGTCATCGTGGAGCCCTGATTTTTGTTCACATACGCCTTTTGCAAAAAGGCGCTTAGGATTAGGAGGTAATTATTATGGCTCAGTACAATTCCGTTACGCCTGAGATCATCGAGCAGCTCAAAGCCGCCGTCTCCTGCCAGGTCTACACCGGTGAGGACGTCAACGCCGACTACGCCCGGGACGAAATGCCCATTTACGGCACTCGTATGCCCGAGGTGGCCATCGACGTGACCTCCACCGAGGATGTGGCCGCCATCATGAAGATCTGCAACGAGAACCACATCCCCGTCACCTGCCGCGGCGCGGGCACCGGCCTGGCCGGCGCTTGTACCCCCATCGCCGGCGGCGTGGTCATCTGCACCACCAAGATGAAGAAGATCCTGGGCTATGACACCGATAACTTCGTGGTCCACGTTCAGCCCGGCGTGCTCCTCAACGACCTGGCCGAGGACGCCTTGAAGCAGGGCCTCCTGTATCCCCCCGATCCCGGCGAGAAGTTCGCCACCCTGGGCGGCAACGTGGCCACCAACGCCGGCGGCATGCGCGCCGTCAAGTACGGCGCTACCCGCGATTACGTCTCCGCCATGACGGTGGTCCTCCCCTCCGGCGAGATCGTGAAGTTCGGCTCCAACGTCTCCAAGACCTCCTCCGGCTACTCCCTCCTCAACCTGATGATCGGCTCCGAGGGCACCCTGGGCATCATCACCGAGCTGACCCTGAAGCTCATCCCCGCCCCCAAGCAGACCGTCAGCCTCATCGTCCCCTTCGAGGACCTGCAGACCGCCATCGCCACCGTGCCTCTCTTTAAGAAGAACCACATGAATCCCCAGGCCCTGGAGTTCTTTGAGCGCGAGATCCTCATCTCCTCCGAGGAGTACCTGGGCAAGGCGGTGTTCCCCCGCAATGTGGGCGGCACCGACGTGGGCGCTTACCTGCTGGTGACCTTCGACGGCAACACCCAGGACGAGATCGACGCCATGGTGGAGCAGGGCGCCGAACTGGTGCTGGAGGCCGGCGCCATGGACGTGCTGGTGGCCGACTCTCCCACCAAGATGAAGGACGCCTGGGCGGCCCGTTCCTCCTTCCTGGAAGGCATCGAGGAGCAGACCAAGCTGCTGGACGAGTGCGACGTGGTGGTCCCCGTCAGCCGCATCGCCGACTTTGTGGGCTACTTCAAGAGCATCGAGGGCAACTATGACTTCGCCGTCAAGAGCTTCGGCCACGCCGGCGACGGCAACCTGCACATTTACACCTGCGCCAACGACATGGATCTGGATGAGTTCAAGAAGCAGGTGGACGACTTCATGAACCACATCTACGACAAGGCCACCGAGATGGGCGGTCTGGTCTCCGGCGAGCACGGCATCGGCATGGGCAAGATCGACTATCTGGCCCGCTCCGTGGGCGCCACCAACATGAAGCTCATGGAAGAGATCAAGAAGGTCTTTGACCCCAACCTGATCCTCAACCCCGGCAAGGTGTGCTACAAGCTGTAAGTTTTCATCCCTTCTCTCTCAGCTGCGGGGACCGTATCTCTGATACGGTCCCCGCGTTTCTGTGCCGGGACGACAGGCGTCTCATACAGGGCGCAAGATCTCATCCGAAAGCCGGCGGGCGACCACAAGGGTCGCCCCTACGGAGTGTCATGGACGACAGGCGTATCATCATAAGGATCGTTCTGTCCTTTTACCTAAATCTCTGTTTGTTTTCCACGGAAAATTTTGCTGGACATTTTCCGCCGGATATACTAGAATAAAAACAACCCCATGAGGGAGTAGTGAGCGTACGGCTTCCCCCGTACGGGTCAGTACCAACATCCGTCGGTCCCCCGACTGGTCTGACTGAAACCACAAGACTCATGCGCCTGGCGATTACGCCTGTGCGCATGAGTCTTTTTGCATATAATAACCCTATCTCTCTCGATATCGGAAAGGATGAAGTGCGTTTTGTACTACAATGAAAGCCCGGAAAAAGTGCTTCAGGACCTGCACGCTTCCGCTGATGGCCTAACCGCCGGGGAGGCCGCCAAGCGCATGGAGCGGTATGGCCCCAACCAACTGGCCGAAGGAAAGAAGGCATCCCTCTTCCAGCGCTTTTTGGAGCAGCTCAAAGACCCCATGATTATCATTCTGCTGGCCGCCGCCCTCATCTCGGGCATCACCAGCGTCTACTCCGGCGAGAGCTTCGCCGACGTCATCATCATCCTGGCGGTGGTGCTCATCAATGCGGTGCTGGGCGTCTACCAGGAGAGCAAGGCCGAAAAGGCCATCGAAGCCCTCCAGCAGATGACCGCCTCCACCTGTAAGGTCCTGCGGGACGGCAAACAGCTCTCCCTCAAAAACACCGACCTGGTCCCCGGCGACATCGTCCTTCTGGAGGCCGGCGACGCCGTCCCCGCCGACGGTCGCATCCTGGAAAGCGCCTCCCTCAAGATCGAGGAGTCCGCCCTCACCGGCGAGAGCGTCCCCGTCAACAAGGCCATCGACGTCCTCCAACTGGGGGCCGACCAGAAGTCCATCCCCCTGGGCGACCGGAAGAACATGGCCTATATGGGCTCCGCCGTGGTCTACGGCCGGGGCGCCATGGTGGTCACCGCCACCGGCATGGAGACCGAGATGGGCAAGATCGCCACCGCCCTGGCCGACACCCAGGACGGTCAGACCCCCCTCCAGAAAAAGCTGGAGCAGCTGGGCAAGACTTTGAGCGTCCTGGTGCTGGGCATCTGCGTCTTTATGTTCATCTTTAGCCTCCTCCGCGCCGGCGACTTCCACCTGGAAGTGATTCTGGACACCTTTATGGTGGCCGTCTCCCTGGCTGTGGCCGCCATTCCGGAGGGCCTGGCCGCCGTGGTCACCGTGGTCCTCTCCATCGGCGTGACCAATATGTCCAAGCGCAACGCCGTCATCCGCCGTCTCACCGCCGTGGAGACCCTGGGCTGCGCCCAGATCATCTGCTCCGATAAAACCGGTACCCTGACCCAGAACAAGATGACGGTGGTGGAACACACCGGCGTGGGTACGGAAGCCGCCAAGGGTATGGCCCTTTGCTCCGACGCCAAGTGGCAGGACGGCGCCGCCGTGGGCGAGCCCACCGAGTGCGCCCTGGTGGCCTGGGCCGCCTCCCTGGATATGCCCAAGGACCGGCTGGAACAGGAGCTGCCCCGGGTGGCCGAGGTCCCCTTCGACAGCGGACGCAAAATGATGAGCACCCTCCACAAGACGGGCAGCTCCTTTATCCAGTACACCAAGGGCGCCCCCGACGTGGTGCTGGACCGCTGCACCTATTATATAAAGGAGGGCCAGGTCCTCCCCATGGACGAGAAGGCCCGTACCGAGATCATGGCCCAGAACAAGGCCATGGCTGACAAGGCCCTCCGGGTGCTGGCCGTGGCCCAGCGGCTGTGGGACGCTCCTCCCGCCGACGCCGAGAGCGACACCTGGGAGCGGCAGCTCACCTTCCTGGGTCTGGCCGGCATGATCGACCCGGTCCGCCCCGAGGTGGTGGACGCCGTGGCCCAGTGCCGTGACGCCGGCATCCAGCCTGTCATGATCACCGGCGACCACCGGGACACCGCCGTGGCCATCGCCCGCACCCTGGGCATCCTGGACGACGAGTCCCAGGCCATCACCGGCGCCCAGCTGGACGACCTGAGCGACGACGAGCTGGCCAAAAACATCGACCACTTCCACGTCTACGCCCGGGTACAGCCCGAACACAAGGTGCGCATCGTCAAGGCCTGGAAGGCCCGGGGCTGCATCACCGCCATGACCGGCGACGGCGTCAACGACGCCCCCTCCATCAAGGCCGCCGACATCGGCGTGGGCATGGGCATCACCGGTACCGACGTCACCAAAAATGCCGCCGATATGGTGCTGGCCGACGATAACTTTGCCACCATCGTCACCGCCGTGGGCGAAGGCCGCCGCATTTATGACAACATCCGCAAGTCCATCCAGTTCCTCCTGGCCTCCAACATGAGCGAGGTCATCGGCGTGTTTGTCTCCACTCTGCTGGGCTTCACCCTGCTGGAGCCGGTGCATCTGCTGTGGATTAACCTCATCACCGACACCTTCCCAGCCCTGGCCCTGGGCACCGAAAAGGCCGAGCCCAACGTGATGCACCGTCCCCCCCGCAGCACCTCCGACGGCATTTTCGCCGGCGGTATGGGTGTGGACATTGCCTATCAGGGTATTCTGGTGGCTGTCATCACTCTGGCTTCCTACTTCGTAGGCCACTATATGGAGAGCGGCGTGTGGGAGATCGCCCAGAGCGCCGACGGTATGACCATGGCCTTCCTCACTATGAGTATGTGTGAGATCTTCCACTCCATCAACATGCGCAGCCAGCGGGGCAGCATCTTCTCCCTCCCCACTCAGAACAAGCTCCTGTGGCTGTCCATGCTGGGCAGTCTGGTGCTGTCCACCGCCGTGCTCTATGTCCCCGGCCTGTCCACCGCCTTCGGCTTTGAGCACATCAGCCTGGCCGAGTACGGCGTGGCCCTCCTGATGGCCGTGTGCGTCATCCCCCTGGTGGAGATCGTCAAGTTCGTCCAGCGCGCCATGGCCAAGCACAAGTAAATCCCTTTCTTCGCGGCAAAGACGCGGGGTCAGGTTTTGGATACCTGATCCCGCGCTTTTTTGTCAGAAAACATGGCCTTAAGAGGATAATATAAGAGTCTCCTTGCGCTGGCAAATATTAAATTGAATATTTTGGGAAAATATAGTAAAATAATACAAATACAATAAGGGGATATAAAATGAAGCAGAAAAAAATACGTTTTATCCTTCTAATCCTGTCGTCCATCTTAAACTCTCTCAAAACACACGACTGACCATTTCTAAGATTATCATATTGCATCCCATAATAGAGGACTCTTCTTTCGACCAAGCTAAACTCTCTAAAACGCGGGGTCAGGTTTTTAGATGCCTGATCCCGCGTTTTTTCGGTTTTTGGAAGGGCGGACGGCCACGAGGGCCGCCCCTACAAAAGTTCCGCGGCGGAACGGTATTTTTCCAGCCGCTGCCGGTCCGCCGGACCCACCCAGTCCAGCCGGGCTTCGTCGCTGTTGTGGGCCAGATCGGCCCGCTTGACCTTGCGGGCGATGGGATTGGACCGCAGACGGGCCACATAGTCCAGATAGGGCGTCCCCTCGTCGTGGGTCAGGAGAGCCAGCGCCTCCAGCACCGCCTCCGGAAAACCCATGGCCCGCAGATCGTCCAGGGTGTAGCCGGAATCCTCTATCACGTCATGGAGGAGGGCGGTACAGATCTCCGCTTCCGTGTCCATCTGCTCGGCCAGGTGGAAGGGGTGGAACACATAGGGCAGACCCCCCTTGTCCCGCTGGAACTGGTGGACCTCGAAGGAGAGGGCCAGAGCCTTCTTGGTCAGCGGCGTATAGAAAAAGCCGCTCATACCCCGTCCCCCACCGTGCTTTGAAAGAGCGTTTGGGCCGTTTCCACTATCACATCCGCCAGCTCCAGGTCCTTCAGGTCGAAGGCCGCTTCCACCCCTTCCCTGCCCAGCCAGGCCCCCAGTATATTGCCGCACACCGCGCCGGTGGAGTCGCTGTCCCCCTTGTGGTTCACCGCGGCCCGCAGCGCGGCGCAGAAATCGTCCTGATGGCGGACGGCGCAGAACACCGCGATGTACAGGGCCTCCTCCGCCACCCAGCCCTGTCCCAGGGCGTGGACGCCCTCCAGATCGGAGACCGCCGGGTCCAGGGCCAGTTCCACCGCCCGCCTGATGTCGGGCAGCAGAAGGGCGCGGAAGTCCCCGTCTCCCCGCTCCGCGCCCCGCAGCAGGACCGCTTCCAGCCGCTCCCCTTGAGAAGCGCCGTAGACGATCTCCCGCACCATCAGGGCCAGACCGCCGGAACTGAGGTAGCCCAGCGGATGGCCGTGGGTGAGCGCCCCGTCGCAGACGGCGCTCTGGAACGCCTGCTCCGGCTCTGGATAGGCCAGACCAAAGGGCGCCGCCCGCATGACGGTCCCGCAGCCCTTGCTGTTGTTGACCGGCTCCTCCGGCGTGCCGCCGTGGCGGCTGTGGTGCAGGGACGCGAGACAGGTATTGCCTGGCGCTCTCCGGGCGTGGAGCCGAGGCTCCCGGTAGAGCGTTGTTTTCGGGTGCTCCGGGTCCATCCGGCTTTGATCTCCCTGGGTGCCCAGCCACTCCAGATAGGCCGTCCATAGGGCCTTATGCAGCGCCGTACCGGCGGCTTTGGCATAGAGGATGCCTTCCACCGCAAAAAGGGTCATTTGGGTGTCGTCCGAGATGAGGGCGGGCTGTCCGGCCTGGTCCAGACGCTGGATGCCGTCTGGGCCGAACCGGCTGTAAATGGAAGCCTCATTCATGAATTCCACCGGATAGCCCAGGGCGTCGCCCACCGCGCCGCCCAGCAGGCAGCCGAAAAAAGCGTCTTGTTTCTGAATGGTCATACAAAACCGTCTCCTCTCCTTTTTCTCTTCTCCTATTTTAGCTTCTTTTCTCCCGCGTTACAAGCGCGGCAAAAATAGCGGGGAGCGGAGCCGGAGCGCTCCCGCAAAGTTTGGGAATAAAAATGCAGGATGCGTGTTTCCATCTATGTTATAATAGATATCGACATAAATCCTGGGCTTTCGCCTAAATTTGAGCTGTTATTTTCCGTTTTCCACAATAAGGAGCCGCGCATCAGAATGAACGATCTTGAATTTCAACTCTATGAGGCCCTCCACCGGATGGTCTCCGTTTTTGAATATGCACCCAACGACGCCCTTCAGACTTCCATGGAGCAAGGTATTGCCTCCATTCAGCAAAACCACCTTCAGGTCGCTATCGTGGGCGAATTCCGCCGGGGCAAGTCCAGCCTTATCAACGCCTTGCTCGGGATGCCCATCCTGCCCGTGGACATAGAGCCTACCACCGCCACGGTAAACCGCATCGTCTACGGCAACAAGCCGGAGGCGGTCATCCACTACAAAAATGGCGACGCCGAACTTGTATCCATTGAGGATCTTTCCAAATATGTCACCAAGCTTACCGATGAATCGGCTTCCATCGCCCGGAATGTCCGGGAGGCCGAGATCCGTTACCCTACCGAGCTCTGTCGGCACAACATCGACATTTTAGATACCCCCGGCCTCAACGACGAGGAAAATATGACCCTGGTTACAGAGCAGGTGCTCCAATATGTCGACGCCGCCATCGTTGTCATTAAGGCCACCATGCCTTACAGCGATACCGAATGTGAGTGGGTGGCCCGGCTCATCGGTTGTGAGAATATCCGCCACATCCTCTTCGCGGTGACCTGTATGGATCTGGTCCGGCCGAGAGAACGGCAGCGCCTTACCGCTTACCTCCTGGAGCGGATCACCCAGCATACGCTGGAAAAGGTCCAGAACCTCTTCTCCGACAAGCCGGATATCCTCCAAAAAGCCCGGCGTATGCTGGAAAGTCAGCACATACTCCATCCCGTCTCCTCCCTGATGGCCCTGGAGTCCTTTGAAAATGGCGACTATGACCAATTGGAGGAAAGCGGCCTGCCCGCCTTCAAAAAGCAGCTTGTGACCATCCTGTGCGCGCAGCGTCAGCTCTCCTCCATTCGCCACGCAAATCAGATGGCGGAAAAGATACAAACCTGGTTTTCCCAGCATGCCCCACAGAATGCGCCCATGGAGCTGGAGGCCCAGAAGCAGCGCTTCCTCACGGCGGATGACCGGCAAAAACAATATTTTCAGCAACGTTCGGCGCAGATGGAACAGGCTCTCTCCCAGATATACCCCACCCTGCCCTTTTTCCCAAACGCCGCGTTTTATGATGAGATTATGCAGTGTTTTATTCGCTGCCTCTCCTCTATTCAGGAATATTCTAATCCGGCCATTTATGCCGCGCTGCAGGAGGCCATGGATGAGATCCGGCGGGAGGTCGTTCCCCCCTTCCAGTCCAAACTCCAAAAGGAATGCAACGCCGCCATTATACGGCAGGCCATATTCTACCTTCGGATGCGGGAGGAACGGCTCTTTGGGCAGGACGACGGCGTCAGCCTTCTCAGAGAGCACTTTCCCTCCTCCGACGACCTGCAAGCGCGTATGCGTGCCGCGCTGTCCGACACCCCATTCGTCATGCTCCCGGGCTTTTCCATGATGTTCCCCAGGACGCTGGTGGGTAAGGACCTGATCCGAACTCCCATCGCGCCGGCAGTGCAGCAATACACCCTCCAATGCGCTCAGATCTGGACTTCCGCCCTGCGTCCTTATGTGGAAAATGCTATGTACGCCATGATGCAGGCTGAACCGCTGGAGCTGACAAAGACATATACCCGCCTTACCTTCCAGTGGATCGGCGCGCTGGAGGAAAAAGAAAAGCAGCGGCAGAATATGTACCAGCGGGCGCTTCAACAGCTGGAAGAGGCCTGCGGACAGATCAGCTGTATTGCTGCAAAGGAGAACGTTTTATAGACATAGCGGCTGGAAAATACCCGATTTTTGCCCGCGTTGCGGCACTTTCTCCAGATTCAGCCAAGGCTCACGCCGAGTCCTGCCTGAAATGCTGTGTGAATCAATAATGAGGTGATTAACCATGGGAGGATTCCGAATTAACGGCTGTGGTACCAAGGAATACTTCACGCGGATAAAATGCATTGGGGAGTATATGTGTCCCGCCTGTAAACAGACGCGGCCTTTTTATCTGGTCAGCATCAAAAATAAAATCTCTGTTTTCTTCATCCCTACCGTTACCATTCAGGAGCGCTATGGGATCATATGCGGTCACTGCGAGGAAGGAAAATATATCGAGGCAACAGAAATGCACCGGCTTATGGCTGCTCCTGCGCCCGGGACCGCATCAAAGGCAGTTCCCACGCCCACACCTGCGCCCGCGCCCAAGCCCGCACCCAAGCCCAAATCTGTCCAGAAACCAGCTGACAAGACCTGTCCCTCCTGCGGAGCGCCGGTATTCGGTTTGTTTTGCGGTAAGTGCGGCGCCAAATACGAACCGCAGAAAACGCCGCCTGCGCCCCTTTCCGTACCGCCCACTCCAAAGGAGGACAAGCCCGCGCCCAGAGATAACTGGGAATGTCCGCTCTGCGGTACTCTGAATCCGATCGATAAGCCGGTATGCAGCTTGTGCGGGCTTTCAAAACCTGCGGGAAGCTAATACGGTTGCTATAAATTATTTTTGGGAGGAAGCCTTATGGACACTAACGACACTTACAGCAGCTATCACTCCATGACGGGGCAGATCACCGAGGCGCTGAACGAAATGTCGAAGATATGCACCGAGCTGCATCTGGATGAGTCTGGCGCAGCGCTGATGGCGAGCCGAAAAAAACTCCAGAGCCACACCTTCGCTGTTGGGATCCTGGGAGAATTCAAGCGGGGGAAGAGCACCGTTATCAACGCCCTCTTGGGCACCGAGGTAATGCCCGCCGACATTCTCCCCTGCTCCGCCACTATGAACCGGGTCTCCTATGATCTCCAGCCCCACGTCCAACTGCACATGATAGACGGCGGAACCCAGGAAATCTCCGTGGACCAGCTGGCCCAGTATGTGACCAAGCTGGACGACAGCTGCTCCGCTCGGGCCGAAAATATCGAGGAGGCCGTTGTTTTTTACCCCTGCCGCTTCTGCCAAAACGGCGTGGACATCGTGGATACCCCCGGCCTCAACGACGACGAGCGTATGAACCGGATCACCGAGGAGATCGTGCCCAAGCTGGATGCCGTTATCATGGTTCTGGTTCCCGACAACCCCTTCAGCATGAGCGAAGCGGAATTTGTGCGCAACAAACTGATGTGCAGCGATATCGGACGGCTGATCTTCCTGGTCAATAAGATCGACACCGTGCGTAAGAAGGACCGCCAGCGGGTGGTGGACAGCATCCGGGAAAAGGTCATCAAAAGCGTGCTGGACAAAACCGCGCAGGTCTACGGTGAGGATTCCGAGCAGTTTAAGGCCGTAAAATCCAAGCTGGCCGATATCCGCATCTTCCCCATCTCCGCCCAAAATGCGCTGGACGGACGGCTGGACGGCGACGAGGCTATGGTGAAAGAAAGCGGTATGACCACCTTTGAGGACGCCCTGAGCCATATGCTTACCGAAGAGCGCGGCGTGCTGGAGCTGAGCGCTCCCCTGGGACAGCTCTACCGGTGCGGCGACGATGCCAAAAAGAGCGCCTTGGTTCTGATCCAGGCCCTGGACACAGACGAGGAGACCTTTATGAAAACCCAGCGCGAAACGCTGGAGCACAGCCAAAAGGTGCGGGAAAACATGAAGGCTGAGCAGCGCAGATTACAGCAAAGCGCCAAAAAGCTAAATCTCACCATGGCCTCCCGTGCGGCGGATACCTACGCCGAACTGGAGGAGGCTGCCTTGCAGATCGTGGACAACATCCACCTTGCCGATCCAAAAGCGCCTATGTCCGAACAGGTCAAACAGTCTCTCATCGACTCCGCCATGGAACAGATCGAAGCCATGTCCAAAGAAAAACTCTCCTTTTTCTGTGAGCGAATCTGCGCTGATGTCAATGAAGTTATCGGCAAGGAAGCCGTTCAGGTGAGTAATTTCGTCACACAGGCTCAGATAGAAATGAAAAAGCCCCAGCAGCTCATGAGTGCCGATCAGAATACAACCATGATCGTGGACACCGCCGGTCTGGCGCTGGACGTGGTCACCGATTTTATGGGGATTTACGGCCTGGGCGGTTTGATCTCCGGATACCGCGCCGCCGGCGTCAAAGGGGCGTTGGTGGGCGGCACGGCCGGCCTGGCCGCTAACCTTTTGGCCGCAAACCTGCTTGTGGGCGTATTGGCGGCCCCCGCGCTGCCGGTCGTCGTCATCAGCTGCGCCGTGGGTACCGTGGTGTCCAAACTCGTGTGCAACACCCTTTTCGGCAAGAGTAAAAACATCAAGGAGCTGGCCGCCCTGAAGGAAAGCATCTCTGCCCAGGTCAAGGAAAACTATACGAAGATGCGGGGAGAAAAGAGCCTGGAAAAATGGATCGAAGCCACCATCTCCGAGCAGTTCGACAGCCTGTGTACCGCTATGGAGCAGGAATGTGAACAGGCCATCCAGGAGGCCAACCGCACCGTCAGCCAGGTGAAGATTGACCTGGCCCGCAGCAAGGCGGAAAAAGAGGCCGCCCGCACAAATTACTATAAACTCATCTCCGCTGTGGACCAGCTCTTTGCTGCCATAGATCCCCTGCGCTTGAAGCTGGAAGCCTGCATGACCAGATGCTGAACCACTCGCCCAGAAACAGAAAGGAATACAATATGAGATTGCGTGAAACGACCTCCTCCCCGCTGGAGGGTATGGACCCTACCTTCCGCTCCTATCTGACCGTCCAGAAGCAGCGGTCCGCAAGACATATGCTGGGCAACGGTATACCAGATTACGCATATGGCATGGACTTTAAGCTGAGAAAAAAGCTGGACAGCATCCCCGGCTTCTATAAGATCAGCAAAAATCTGACCGTCACCCACGCCAGCCAGACCTTGCAATTGATGAATCAGAATGCCGTCTGCGCTACCCCCACCAACTTTCCGGACGTATACGAGATCGGATGTGAATGCGCCCGCCGCCTTGGCATCCCCATCCCCAACATCTACATCTTCAACGACGTGACCCTCAACGCCTACACCGTCTCCTCCGACGAGGTGGAACCGGTCATCGTGATCCACAGCGGCCTCTATGAGCGCGTGACAAAAGGGGAGCTGAAAGCCTGCATCGGCCATGAATGCGGCCATATCCAGAATTACCATGGCACCTATGACTACGTGGGTACTATCCTCGCCCACCAGGGTGCCGCGGCGCTGGGCGCGTTTTCTCAGCTGATCTCTTCCGTACTGACTCAGGGCGTGCAGCTGGCCCTCCTTTCCTGGTCCCGGGCAGCAGAGGTGACCGCCGACCGGGCGGGGCTAATCTGTGCCGATTCGCCGGAGGATTGTCATTCCCTGAACGCAAAACTGCTGTATGGCGGCGCCTTCGGCACCCAGGGCGTCGACTATAAGGCCATTGAAGAACAGCTGGAGATGCAGATGGAGAATTTTTCTAAGTATGCCGAGCTCTTCAGTACCCATCCCACTGCCGCCAGGCGAATTATGGTGGAACGAGAGTTTACACAGTGCCGTGTTTTTTACGATTGGCGGCCTGATCTCAAGAAACCGGATTCCATTATGCGCTCTTTGGAGGAATGCGACGAGCGGTGTAAAAAATACATTGATCTCACCCAAAAGGGCAGATGAGGTGTGGCAGTATGGAACAGAATATTACCTATAACATCGAAGAATTACACCAGCAGCTGGAAGAACGCCTGGACGAGCTGGGCGCCCTGCGCCGCAATGAACGTCTTTCCGCCCTCCTGGGCGCGCCCTTTATGACCAAGGTAAAGGAGTGGGAGAGCAGTATCCGCAGACAGAAGGATATCCCCTTTACCATCGTGGTCTGCGGCGAGTTTAAGCGGGGCAAGTCCAGCCTTATCAACGCCCTTTTGGGGGAGGACGTGGTGACCACCGATGTGACCACCGAGACCATTACGCTCAACCGGGTGTGCTACGGTGAACACAGCAACGCTCTGGTACTTGCCGGCGGCAAGCGGATGCTCTTGACCGATCAGCAGCTGTGCCGGTCGGAGCTGGAGCGGATTCTGGCGCAATCCAAAGAGACAAGTTACCAGCTGGAACTGAAACGTCCCATCGAATTTTTGAAGGATGTTACCATCATTGACACCCCCGGCTTGAACGATTCCCTTCTGGAGTTTGACGATATGGTGGCCGATGCCCTGATGCAGGCGGACGCGGTGGTCTATGTATTTTCCGTGGTTTACCCCCTCTCCGGCAGAGAGCAGCTTTTCTTAAAAACCTCCGTTCTGCCCCAGAAGCATACCGAGCTCTTTGTCGTAGGCAACTATACCGATATGCTGGCAAATCCGGCCCAGCTGGAGCGAATGCAGCAGGAGATCAGAACACGGATGGATACGCTGCTGCCTGGCCAGCGGGTTTATATGCTCAGCGCACTGGATGAGCGCTGCCGTCAGTTGGAGGAGGAACGCCCCAACGACACACTTCAGAAGCAGTTGGAAGAGGAATTCTGCTCCTTCCGTAAACAGGTCGCCGACCTGATCCAGGAAAAGAAGGATATGGTCCTGCCGGATCGGATGGAGCGGATGATGAGCGGTATGCGGGAAGAACTGGGCCAGGAGCTGGATGTCATTGAACACGGCGCCACCATTCAGCAGGACGCCCTCTCCAAAGAACAGCAGTCTGCCAAGCAGACCTGTGACGAGATCTTCGCCAAGCAAAATGAAACCTTGCATGCCCTCTCCCAACGCATCGAGCTGATGGAGGGAGACAGCCTTTTGTGGCTCAGTGAGCTGGCAGAACAGATGCGGACGGAGTCCTGTCATCTGGACGATATCGATTTGGAGGACATCCGCAAATATTACGCCATCTATTGTATTGATACCTTGCAGGAAGCCCTAAATCGCTGTATGGATTACCACACCGATCTCCTCTATGACGACCTGGACAAAATTTCGGAGGAGCTCTCCCGCAAGTCAGCCCTCAAACCCTCTACCCCGCAGCACAGTTTTCACTTCAAAATGAACAATAAGACCTGGACCAAGGGCGATAACGTCTCCTTTGTAATCAATCAAACCCAGCTGGGTTCCTCCCTCGTCGGTGTTTTTGCCACCGGCGTTGCCGGCGGGATGCGGCAGCGCGAGATGAAAAACAGCCGCAAATCAGTAATCGCAGATATCCAGCAGCAGTACGACAAGCTCTCCGTCACGCTGCCCGCAACCGTGAAGCGCACATACGATCAGTTTGCCAGGCAGATCCAGGAGCAGCTCCATACCTATTTTTCCGACTGCGTTTCCAAAACCCAGCAGCAGACCGAACAGCTGCTGGAGATTGCCCACCGCGCCGCAGATGAAAAGGAGGAGATCCTCCAGGCGATCAGGTCCGTACGCAGCCTGTTGGATGAAATCGCCGGATAGGCCATCTTTCCGTTCAGACACATCTATACAACAGCAAAACGGCAGGGATCAAGGGATCTCTGCCGTTTTCATCTATACATGGGCCAAAGAGGCAGATCCGCCGGCAGCGTGGACGGATGTATGTTTCCTCTTGTACACGGCATAACATTTCTGTTGACGAAAAGCCGCGCCGCTCTGCGGCAAAAGGTCTGCCAAGCGCTGAAACGGTTGAGGTGTTTTTATGGAAACCAAACTGGCCGCCGCCTATATCCGGGTCTCCACCGAGGATCAGGCCGAGTACTCCCCCGACGCCCAGCTCTCCGAGATCCGCAAGTATGCCGACGCCCACGGTTACCGCCTGCCCCAGGCGTTCGTCTTTGTGGACGAGGGCATCAGCGGCAAGCACACCGGCAAGCGCCCCGGCTTCCAGCAGATGATCGGCCTGGCCAAAACCAAGCCCAAGCCCTTTGAGGCCATTCTGCTTTGGAAGTTCTCCCGTTTCGCCCGCAACCGGGAGGACAGCATCGTCTACAAATCCATGCTCCGCCGCCAGCTGGGTATTGATGTCATCTCCATCAGCGAGCCCCTGGGAGATGACAAAACCTCCATCCTGATGGAAGCCATCATCGAGGCCATGGATGAATACTACTCCATCAACCTGGCCGAGGAGGTCAAGCGGGGCATGACCGAAAAAGCCCGCCGGGGCGGTCTCCAGAATTCTCCCCCCTTCGGCTACCGGGCGGAGGGCAACCTCCTCCGGCCCATCCCACAGGAGGCCGCGCTGGTGCGGGAGCTCTTCCGGCGCTTTGCCGGCGGACAGGGCCTCTTCCCACTGGCCAAGTGGCTCAACAGCCTGGGGGTCACCACCCACCGGGGCGGACGCTTTGAAAACCGTACGGTGGAATATATCCTCCGCAACCCGGTCTATCTCGGCAAGCTGCGCTGGAACCCCACCGGACGGACGGGGCGGGATTTCGACAGCGCGGACCTCATCCTGGCCGACGCCGGCCACGAGGCCATCGTCTCACAGGAGCTGTGGGACGCCGTACAGGCCCGCATGCTTCAGGTCAAGGCCCAGCACAAATACCATGGCCGCCCCCTCTCGGAACACCGGGACTGGGTGAGCGGACTGGTCCGCTGCGTGAACTGCGGCTCCACCCTGGTTTTTGCCAAGCCCCACTACTGGAAGTGCAACGGCTACGTCCGGGGGCGCTGCAAGACCGCCCAGCACATCTCCGACGAAAAGCTGAAGGGGATGATCCTCACTCGTATGGGCTACGACGCCGCCGGCGGCCCCGCCCTCACTTATACCATCGTGTACCCCCACACCGGCGGTCTGGACGAAGAGGCGCTTATCCGCGCCCAGCAAAAGCAGCTGACCGCCCGTCTGGGCCGCCTGCGGGAAGCCTATCTGGCGGGTGTGGAGGATCTGGAAGGTTACAAGACCGCCAAGAAGGCCATGGATGCCGAGCTGGCCGCTCTGGACGCCCGCCTGGCCAAGCTGACGCATCTCCCCAATCAGGAGGCCGAAACACCGGAGGCGGAGCCCTTCCGCTGCGCCGTCCTGCTGGCAGACCCGGAACAGCCTTTGGAGCTGAAAAAAGCAGCCGCCCATGCCATCATGGACCGATGCACCCTGGATAAGGAGGCCAACCGGCTGGAAATCTACTACCGTCTTTATTTGCCCGAATAGCCGTCTATTGCTGTATGGTCCGCCATACTGGCTGATGATAAAGGACGCCAGCTGAGGGTTGGGATTTTTGATCCGGACCGGATATTGCAGCTTCTTTTCATAGACGAACATCAGCCCTCTCCTCCCTTCTCACTGTACTCCTCCCCCATGTTCCACGGCCAGGGGTCCTGAAGCCAGGTGTACCGCTTGTCATTGGCCGCCGACTGCTGGAACAATGGGCCGTAGGACGCCTCATACTTCTGACGTCCCTCCCGCTCCAGCGCGGCGTACTGCTGGAAGAGCGCAAAGGCTTCGCTGTCCCCCTGATGGGTGTCCAGATACTGGCCCAGCTCGGCCAGTACAAATTCCAGCGCCTGCAGCTCCGCCAGCGGTCCGCTGCCCACCTTGCCCGCCTCCGCCTTCAGATGAAAGGGCAGGTTCAGACCGGGAAACAAGGTCCCGTTGCGCAGCGCCTCCTGCTGGCTGTATCGCTTGGAGCCGGTCTGCTGAAAGGGAACATAAGGCACCGCCAACGGCGCGCACTCAGGCAGCAAGCCGCAGCCGTCCGCGCAGGGCATCACCGGCGCCTGATTCTCTTGATCGGAATTCAAAGAAAATGCCTCCTTTGGTCAGATTGGAGGACCCCTCCGGGCCTCCACCCCATCCTATGCCGTTCCGCTCTGCCGGCGCCGGCTCTCTTCTGCGCCATGACCCGGTTGTCCGCCGGTTGGGGGGTCTTTTTCCCCCAAACGTCCGCCCGACGCCGCCGGTCGTTTCAAAATGGGCCCATAAAAAATCTGCCCGCCCGAAAAAACGGACGAGCAGATGTCAAACCCTTGAACTTAGAACCGGGCCACTGCCAGCACGTCGCCCGTTTGCAGCACCGTGTCCCCGTTGGGCACGATGGTCGCATCCCCCCGGCGCACCATGATGACCAGCATCCGCCGGTTGGGCGACAGCTCCCGCAGGGCCTTGTCGCACCAGCGGTGACCGCCGTCAATGGCGATCTCCTCCAGCGTCAGGTCCTCCCGGTCCTCAAAGGTGGGAGCCGCCAGCACCAGCAGGTCCCCCGCCTCGATGCGGGTGTCGCCTACGGGCAGTACGGTCTCCTTGCCGCGGAGGATCAGCACCACCAGCTGGCCCGCCGGTATGGACAGCTCCCGCAGACGCTTGCCCGCCATGGGGCTCTCCGGATCCACATGATGCTTGATAAAGGAGATGTCCCCGTTCTCCTGGTAATCGTTGAAGGTGCGCAGTACGTCGGCTTTTTCGTCGATCATGCCCATCCGGCGGGCCATGACGGGCAGCAGGCCCCCCTGGACGGACAGAGAGAGAAGCACCACCACAAACACCAGGTTAAAGAGGGAAAAGGGCAGCTCCACCCCCGCCAGCACCACATAGATGGAAAACACGATGGAGGCCACCCCACGCAGACCGGACCAGGACACCAGCCCCACCTGCCCCAGCGAGGACCGGAAGGGGGCCAGCAGCGCCGCCGTGGACAGCGGACGAGCCGCCAGCGTCAAAAAGAGCATCACCGCCAGCGCCGGCAGAAATACCGCCGGCAGCTCCGCCGGCGTCACCAGCAGGCCCAGCAGGAAAAAAATCACCATCTGTGCGATCTCTGTCAGGGCGTCGAAAAAACGCACCATGTCCTTTTTACCGGCAATTTCCCGGTTGCCCATGTAAATGCCGCAGAAGTAGACGCTCAGATAGCCATTGCCCCCCAGCACCGCCGGCAGAGCGTAGGCAATGGCCGCCACGGCAAAGAGAAAAATCGTATGGCTTTGCGCGCCGTGGAACAGACCATCCCGGCCCAGCAGCCACACCGCCACCCAGCCCACCAGCAGTCCACCCAGCAGTCCAAAGGCCATCTGCTGGAAGAGCATCAGAGGCACTGAGATTTCCTGGCCGCCGATGAGGGCCAGGAGCACCATGGTCAGCAGATAGGCCACCGGATCGTTGGAGCCGGACTCCAGCTCCAAAAGGGAGTCGGTGTGGTCCTTCAAGGCCAGCTTTCTGGCCCGCAGGATGCTGAACACCGAGGCCGCGTCGGTGGAGGCCATGACCGCGCCCACCAGCAGGCTCTCCAGCAGACCCACACGGAGCACGAGATGGACGAACGCGCCCACCAGCCCGGCGGTCAGGACCACCCCCAGGGTGGAGAGCAGGAAGGCCCGGGCCATCACCGGCCTGGCCTGCTTGACGTTGGTGCCGAAGCCGCCGTAAAACATGATGAACAGCAGCGCCACCGAGCAGATCTGTTCCGACAGGGCGTAGTCGTCAAAGGCGATGCCAAAGACCCCATTGACGCCGAAACACATACCCAGCGCGATGAAGAGGAGCAGCGACGGCACCGGCAGACGGACCGCCAGACGGTTCATCAGCACGCACAGCGCGATGACCCCTCCGGCAAAGAGCAGCAACCCATTCAACATAGAATCTCCTTTCTCCAGAAAAATAAGAATCGCCCGCAGCGACCGAGCGTCACCTCCGTCCGCGGCGGGCGTTTCAGATGTAACCGTTATCCTTCCTCCGGCGGCAGAGGGGCCTTGTGATCCACGGAGGCCTGATAAGTGCGCAAAATCCCCTTCAGCGCGTCGTCATGCACGCAGAATTCCTCCGTCAGGTGCTCCATGCTGTGCCGCACCCGCTCCAGCTCACCGGAGGCGTGGGAAATGGTGGCGTCAATGTCGCTGCGCATCCGGTCATAGCTCTCCTGTACCTTGGCGATCCACTGCTCCACTTCCCGTTTGGTCTTTTCCACCTGCACCTGAGCGGCGGCCTCCACCGCCTGGGCCCGGCAATGGGCGTCCAGCTCAATGCCCGCCGTCCGGTCCTTGATGGCCTCGTAGGCCTGAGCGGCCCGTTCGGCCTTGGCCAGCCGCTCCTTCAGGGCCGACATCTGCTCGGAAAGCTCCCCTTGCAGCTCGTCTTGCAGCTTGGACTCCCCCTGGGCCTCTTCCAGAGCCTTGTTCTTCTGGGTCAGCTGGGCGGACAGCGTGTTGATCTTGGCGCTGAGCTGGTCGATGCGGCTCCGCCGTTCCAGCCCTTCCTTTTCCAGAAGGGCGGCGCGCTCCCGCAGCTCGTCCCGCTCCGCCTGGACCTCCGCCAGGGTCTGTTCCAGCTCTTCCAGGCGCTGATTGTGCTCCCGGTTGGCCTTTTCGATATAATCCAGCACGTCCTGCTTCAAAAAGCCGCCAATGGCCGCCGTGCGGAACTGGATGTCTCCTGTCTCCATATTGATACGCTCCTTCATGGGGCTTGATTCCCCTATGATCCCAAAAATACACAAGCATTGTACCATAATTTTTCCCATATTACAACTTCTATTCTATTTGACGCCCCTTGCGCCAGGTGGTATAATACTTAAATTGCAGAAGTTGATTTATGCTGGAAAATTTGCGGGAAATGAAAGAGGACAGCCTATGTGGATTTCAGACAATTGGAAGGACTATGCGCTGCTGGACTGCGGCGGAGGGGAAAAACTGGAACGGTGGGGCAAATATCTGCTGGTCCGCCCCGATCCCCAGGCCATCTGGAATACCCCCAGAAAGCACCCCGGCTGGAAGCGCCATGACGCCCGCTATGCCCGCTCCTCCACCGGCGGCGGACAGTGGGCCAAAAAGGACCTGCCCGAGCGGTGGACGGTGTCCTATGGCGACCTGACCTTCAACATCAAGCCCATGAATTTCAAGCACACCGGCCTCTTCCCCGAACAGGCCGCCAACTGGGACTTTGCCCGGGAAATGATCCGTACAGCCGGCCGGCCCATCCGCGTGCTCAATCTCTTCGCCTACACCGGCGGGGCCACCGTGGCCTGCGCCGCCGCCGGCGCCAGCGTCTGTCATGTGGACGCCGCCCGGGGCATGGTCTCCTGGGCCAGAGAGAACGCCAAAAGCTCCGGTCTGGAAAGCGCCCCCATCCGCTGGATCGTGGACGACTGCGCCAAGTTCGTGGAGCGGGAGATCCGCCGGGGCCGGAAATATGACGCCATCATCATGGACCCCCCCTCCTACGGCCGGGGTCCCTCCGGCGAGGTGTGGCGGCTGGAGGAAAATCTGTGGCCCTTTGTGGAATTGGTCGCCGGGGTCTTGTCTGACGACCCCCTCTTTGTGCTCATCAATTCCTATACCACCGGTCTGGCCCCCTCGGTCCTTACCTATATTATGGAGTCCATCTTCACCGCCCGCTTCGGCGGACATACAGAGAGCCAGGAGCTGGGCCTGCCGGTGTCCGAGACCGGTCTGGCCCTTCCCTGCGGCGCCACCGGCCGGTGGCGCGCCCACTGACGAGGTGCGCCATGGCTGAGGCAATGATCCAAACCAGAGACCTCCGCTTTTGCTACACCGACACGGAGGAAGTCCAGCCCGTGGTGCTGGACGGGGTGGACCTGGACATCCAGGAGGGCTCCTTTGTGGCGGTGCTGGGCCACAACGGCAGCGGAAAGTCCACCCTGGCCAAGCATATGAACGCGATTTTGCTCCCCACCGGCGGAAAGGTGCTGGTGTCCGGCATGGACACCGCGGACGAGGCCCTGCTGCTCCAGATCCGGCGCACCGTGGGTATGGTCTTTCAGAACCCGGACAACCAGATCGTGGCCAACGTGGTGGAGGAGGACGTGGCCTTCGCGCCGGAAAATCTGGGCGTCCCGCCGGAGGAGATCCGCCGCCGGGTGGACGACGCCCTCAAAGCTGTGGGGATGTACCAGTATCGGGAGCACGCCCCCCATCTCCTCTCCGGCGGCCAGAAGCAGCGGGTGGCCATCGCCGGCGTCATCGCCATGGCCCCCCGGTGCATCGTGCTGGACGAGCCCACCGCCATGCTGGACCCGGTGGGACGGCGGGAGGTGGTGGACACCATCAAAAAGCTCAACCGCGCCTCCGGCGTGACGGTGGTGCTCATCACCCATCACATGGACGAGGCCGCCCAGGCGGACCGCCTGGTGGTCATGTCCAGCGGCAAAATCATCGCGGACGGTCCCCCGAAAACCGTCTTTCAGCAGGTGGACGCCCTGCGCGCGGTGGGACTCACCGTGCCGGAGACCACCGGACTCCTTTGGGAACTGCGCCAAGCCGGGCTGGACGTCCCCCTGGACGCCCTCTCCGACGAGGAATGCGCCCAGGCCCTCTATCAACTGCTCACAAAGGAATGAACGCATTGGAAGCCATCCTTCAGACCGAAAAACTCTCCCATATCTACTCCTCCGGTACACCCTTTGAGCACGGCGCTCTGGTGGACGTGGATTTTGCCGCCTATGAGGGGGAGTATCTGGGCATCATCGGCCACACCGGCTCGGGAAAGTCCACCCTGATCCAGCACCTCAACGGCCTGCTCCAGCCCACCTCCGGCCGGGTGCTCTTCCAGGGGCAGGACATCTGGGCCAGCAAGGCCCGCACCCGCCAGACCCGCTTCCAGGTGGGTCTGGTATTCCAGTATCCGGAATACCAGCTCTTTGAGGAGACGGTTTATCAGGACATCTCCTTCGGGCCCAAAAACATGGGCCTGGATGAACGGGAGATCGACCGCCGGGTGCGGCGGGCCGCTTCCTTCGTGGGCCTCACCGACGCCCAGCTGGAAAAGTCCCCCTTTGAGCTCTCCGGCGGACAGAAGCGCCGGGTGGCCATTGCCGGCGTCATCGCCATGGAGCCCAAGGTTCTCATTCTGGATGAGCCCACCGCCGGACTGGACCCGGTGGGTGTGGAACAGATTTTGGGCAACATCCGGGACTATCACAAGGCCAACAACGCCACCATCATCCTGGTCTCCCACTCCATGGAGGAGATGGCCCGGACGGTGGACCGGCTGGTGGTCATCAACGACGGGCGCATCCCCTTTGAAGGCCCTCCCAGAGAGATCTTCCGCCACGGCGCCGAGCTGGAGGCCATGGGTTTGGGCGTCCCCCAGATGACCCGGGTCTTTACCCGCCTCAAAGCCATGGGCGCCGACGTGGACCCGTCGGTCTACACCATCGCGCAGGCCAAGGAGGCCATCCTGAACGCCCTGGCCAAACGGAAAGGGGGAGCGTAAATGGCCCTCAAAGACATTACCCTCGGCCAGTATTTCCCCGGAAACAGCATCCTCCACCGGCTGGACCCCAGGACCAAGCTCCTGCTGACGGTGGCCTATATCGCCGCACTCTTCCTGGCCGGCGGTACGGCGGCCTATCTCCTGCTGCTGGCGGTGCTGGGGGCCGCCATCGCCGTTTCCCATGTGGGCATCCGGTCCATTCTGCGGGGGATGCGGCCGGTGGTGGTCATCGTGGTCCTCACCGGTGTGCTCAACCTCTTCTATACCCCCGGCGAGGGGGACCCGCTGGTCCGGTTCTGGGTGTTCCGCATCTACGCCGAGGGCATCTATGCCGCCATTTTTATGGTGCTGCGCATCCTGATGCTCATTACCTGCACCTTCCTGCTCACCTACACCACCTCCCCCATCCGCCTCACCGACGGACTGGAGAATCTGATGGGGCCCCTGAAAAAGCTGGGCGCGCCCGTCCATGAGCTGGCCATGATGATGTCTATCGCCCTGCGCTTTATTCCCACCCTCATCGAGGAGACCGACAAGATCATGTCCGCCCAGAAGGCCAGAGGCGCCGACTTCGACACGGGCAATCTGGTCCAGAAGGCCCAGGCCCTGGTGCCGCTGCTGGTCCCCCTCTTTATCTCCGCCTTCCGCCGGGCCGACGAGCTGGCCGTGGCCATGGAGTGCCGCTGCTACCATGGCGGCGAGGGCCGGACCCGTCTGCGTCAGCTCCGCTACGGCCGAAACGACGTGCTCTTTCTGCTGGGCGGCGCGGCGCTGGTGGCGCTGGTGGCGGCGCTGGGCTTCTTCGGGCTGTGACCCGGGGCGTTCCGCCCTCCCTTTTATCAAATCTTAATCCCATCTTAAACCACCGGCGCGGACGGATATGGTATGATAACCCCATACCCCGCCCCGCCCAGGAGAATCCATGAGAAGAAATATCGCCTTACAATTGATGTATGTGGGCACTGCCTACCACGGCTGGCAGGTTCAGAAAACCATTGCTACGGTGGCGGAGACCCTGGAAAAGGCTCTGTCCACCGTGGTCTGTCATCCGGTGAAATGCACCGGGGCCGGACGGACCGACGCCGGCGTCCATGCGGAGGCCTATATCGCCAATTTCTATACCGATTCGGCCATCCCAGCCGACCGCATCCCCCTGGCGGTCAACACCCGCCTTCCGGACGACATCGTGGTGGTGGCCGCCTGGGACGTGCCCCAGTCCTTCAACGCCATTGGCTCCTGCCTGAAAAAGGAATACACCTATCGGATCTACAACTCCCGCATCCGCAACGCCTTTTTTGTGGACCGGGCCTGGTTTTATCCCAAGCCGCTGGACGCGGAGGTGATGAACCGGGCCGCCTCCCACTTTGTGGGCACCCATGACTTTGCCGCCGTCCGCTCGGTGGGCACCGACGTGCGCTCCACCGTGCGCACCGTCCACTATTTTGACATCTCCCGCCGGGGCGATGTCATCACCTGCCGGGTGTGCGCCGACGGCTTCCTTTATAACATGGTGCGGGCTATGGTGGGTACCTGCGTCTATGCCGCCGAGGGCAAATTCGGCCCCGACGACATCCCCTCTATTTTGGAGGGAAAGTGCCGGACCGACGCCGGCCCCACCGTGCCGCCGGGCGGGCTCTACATGACCCGCCTTTGGTATCCGGAGGAAACGCTGGGGGAAATCGTCCCCCTCCTCTCCCCCTTTTGATCCGTACGCTGGGAGGCTTTTATGGAACAGCTGGACGCCAAGAAAAAAGCAGTCAAAAAACCACTGAAAAAAACCACCAACCCCTTTTTCCGCTTCCTCGCCTTTCTGGTGACGGTGGCGCTGGTGCTGGGCGCGGTGTTTTTGGTGGTCAACCGGGATATCTTTAATCTGGACGGACTGCGCCGCTGGTTTGCCTACCGCAGCATCCGCCGCAGCGACACCGGTCAGGCCGACTCCTTCTCCTACGACGGCGGCTCCTCCAGCAGCTTCGCCTCCCTGAACGGCGGCTTACTGGTCTGCGCCAACAACAGCATCCGCCTCTATGACGGAAGCGGAACAGTCTATTTCAACGAGCCGGTCTCCATGGAAAACCCCGTGGTGGACTGCACCGACTCCGCCGCGCTGGTCTACGACGCCGGCGGGACCAACCTGTCCCTTCTGTACGGCGAGGAGTCCTATTTTACCCTCTCTTTGGAAGAGGGGGGCCGCATCCTCTCCGCCCGGCTCAACGACGCCGGCTGGATGACCGTTACCACCCAGGAGAGCGGCTATAAAGGCGTGGTCACCATCTACAACGACCAGCAGGAGCCGGTGATGCGGGTCAACCTGTCCAGCCGCTTCGTCACCGACGCCATCCTCTCCCAGGACTGTCAGACCGTGGCGCTGGCCACAGCCGGCATCAGCGACGCCGCCTATGAGAGCCGGCTGGACTTCTATGACATCAACCACAGCGCCGACGATCCCGAGCCGGACAACACCCTCTCTCTGGGGGACCAGGTGTGCCTGGACCTGCGCTGGACCGACGACGGCATCTGGGTGCTGGGCGACAGCACCCTCTCCCTGGTCAGCGGCAGCGGAGCGCTGAAGTGCAAGTATGTCTTTTCCGGCCGCTATCTGAAGAACTTTACCCTGGACGGAGACGGCTACGCCGTGCTGCTGCTGGGCAAGTACCGGGCGGGCAGCGAGGCCCAGCTGGTGGTAATCAACACCGCCGGCGAGGCGTCCGCCGCATTGACCGTCAACGAACAGATCTTCGCCTTATCCGCCGCGGGACGGTATATTGCCGTCCTGCGCTCGGGAAATCTGGAGATCTACACCTCGTCTCTGGACCTCTACCGCACCCTGGAGACCACCCAGGGCGCCCGGCAGGTCCTCCAGCGGGCCGACGGCTCCACCATGCTCATCAACGCCAATACCGCCCATCTCTATGTACCCAACTGAAAACGGAGGTTATCCATGTCCTATCTTCTCTTAGACCTGCTGGTCCTGGCCGTGATCGCTTTGTTCGTGTGGCGGGGCGCCGCAAAGGGCTTCGCCCTGTCTCTGTGCGGGCTGCTGGCCTTCGCGGTGGCCTTCGGCGGCGCGTCCGTCGCCAGCCGTACCCTCTCCCCTGCCGTGGCCCAGGCGCTGGAGCCCAGATTTGCCGCCGCCATCGGGGAGCAGCTGAACCAGGCCATTCAGAATGCGCCCTACCTCACCGAACAGGGGGGCGTGGCCACGCTGCCGGAGGAGGTGCCGGTCTCCGGCGTGCTGGACGTGCTGCGGGAGCTGGGCGTCTATGAGGACCTGATCCAGACCATCGACCAGGCCGTGGAGCAGGGGATGACCACCGCCGCCGCCAATGCCGCCGCCGCGGCTGCCGCGGCCGTTGCCCAGTCGGTGGCCTACCGCCTGATTTTTGTGGTCTCCTTTGCCCTGATTATGGCGGCGTGGACCCTGCTGAGCCGGGCCCTCAATCTGGTGGCCAAGCTGCCCGGCCTCCGGTTCCTCAACAAAACCGCCGGCGCGCTGGTGGGCCTGGTGAAAGCGGCCCTGATCCTTTTCCTGGCCGGCTGGGTCATCCAGTGCATGGGAAATGTGATCCCAGAAGAGACGGTCCAACAGACCGTCCTGCTCCGCTTTTTCCTGGAAAATACCCCCCTCTCCCTTTTGGCCGCTGCGACCGCCATGGTCTGAGCCGCTTTTATTTCCGTCCTTTGAGGTGTTTGTCATGAATCTGCCCAATCTGCTTTCTCTCCTCCGCCTGGTCATGGTCCCGGTCTTTGCGATGGTCTTTTTCCGGGATGACCCCAACGCCCACTATTGGGCCGCCGGCGTCTATGCCCTGGCGTTCTTTACCGACATTGCAGACGGCTGGATCGCCCGGCACTTCAACCAAATCACCCGGCTGGGTCGTATCCTGGACCCTCTGGCCGATAAGCTGATGACCCTTACCGTGATCCTCTGCATTACCATCGCCGGCATCATCCCGGTCTGGGCGGTGGTGGTGTTCTTCCTCAAGGAACTGCTCATGGGGATCGGCGCGCTGGTCATGTACCGCCGGATGGATGATGTCATCTCCTCCAACTGGCTGGGCAAGGCTTCCACGGGCGGTTTCTTTGTGGTCTGCGCCGCGCTGGTCCTCTTCCCCCAGATCCCGTCAACCTGGGCCACCGTGCTCATCTCCTGCGCCCTGGCGCTGACCATCGCGGCTTTGATCAGCTATGTGGTGCAGTATCTTCAGGTCTGCTCCCACAAGCGGGAGCTTCCCTGAAGCCCCCGTTCTTTTTCCCTGAGAAATTCATAACCAGTTCATATTTACTGGTTATAATCATACTTCCGGAGCGGGCATATCCCCTCCAGGCACGGCGCACGCGAGACGCCGTGCGGCAAAGGAGTTGAAACCGTATGCAGCCGACACTCTGTTCCAGATGTCACAAAAACGTGGCCGTGGTCTTTATCCAGAAGATCGAAAACGGCAAAGCCACCACCGAGGGCCTGTGCCTCAAGTGCGCCAAGGAGCTGGGCATCGGACCTGTTCAGGATATGATGCAGAAAATGGGCATCACCGACGAGGATCTGGAGAACTTTTCCAGCGAGATGATGTCCGCCATGGGGTCCCCCGAGGCCATGGAGGGCCTCATCCCCACCCAGGAGGAGGACGAGGAGGAGGACGACGGCAAGACCGCCACCTTCCCCTTCCTCAATAAGCTTTTCGGCAGCCAGAACCAGCAGCCCGGCGACGCCCAGCCCCCCAGACAAAGCAAGGAGGAAAAGGGCAAGGGCGACCGTCCCGCCAAGCGGAAGTTTTTGGAGAATTACTGTATCTCTCTCACCCAAAAGGCCGCCGAAGGCAAGCTGGACAACATCATCGGCCGGGAAGAGGAGATCCAGCGCACCATCCAGATCCTCAACCGCCGGCAGAAAAATAACCCCTGTCTCATCGGCGAGCCCGGCGTGGGCAAGACCGCCATCGCCGAGGGGTTGGCTCAGCGCATTTACAAAAAGGAAGTGCCCTATAAGCTCCAGGACAAGGAGGTCTATCTGCTGGACCTCACCGCCCTGGTGGCCGGCACCCAGTTCCGCGGCCAGTTTGAAAGCCGCATGAAGGGCCTTATTGAGGAGATCAAAAAGCTGGGGAACATCATTTTAGTCATCGACGAGGTCCACAACATTGTGGGCGCCGGCGACGCCGAGGGCTCCATGAACGCCGCCAACATCCTCAAGCCCGCCCTTTCCCGGGGCGAGATCCAGGTCATCGGCGCCACCACCCTCACCGAGTACCGCAAGCACATCGAAAAGGACACCGCCCTGGAGCGCCGTTTCCAGCCCGTCATCGTGGAGGAGCCCTCCATCGAGGACGCGGTAAAGGTCATCGAGGGCGTGGCGCCATACTATGAAAACTACCACTTTGTCTCCATTTCCCCCCAGATGTGCCGCCTGGCCGTCACCATGAGCGAGCGCTACATTACCGACCGCTACCTCCCCGACAAGGCCATCGACCTCATCGACGAGGCCTGCTCCGACGTGAACCTCCACAATAAGAGCCTGGCCCGGGAGGCCCAGCTGCGCAAGGAGCTCCAACAGCTCTCCGCCGACCGGGAACGGCTCATGAACGAGGCCAACGACAAGGAGTACAAGCGGCAGAGCGGCCTCAAATCCAACGAGCAGAAGCAGGCCGATATCCGCCGTCAGCTGGGCCGTCTGGCTGAGGAGCACGCCGCCCTGGCCGCCGATCCCGACCAGGCCCCTGGCCTGCGGGACAACGAACGGGAGCAGACCCGCCTCCAGCGGGACCTGGCCCTCCTCAACAAGGAGCACGACGCCCTCTCCGCTGAGAGCGGCGCGGATTACGAGCGCCTGGCCGGCATCAAAAGCCGGGAGATGCAGCTCCAGGAGGAGCTGTCCAAGCTGGAGGCCCAGAGCGCCCCGCCTCTGACGGTGGCGCATCTGGCCCGGGTCATCGAGCTGTGGACCAAGATCCCCGCCAGCTCCATCCAGGAGGCGGAATACGAGCGCCTGGCCAAGCTGGAGGAACGGCTCAAAACCCATATCATCGGCCAGGATGAGGCCGTCAAGGCAGTGGCCGCCGCCGTCCGCCGGGGCCGGGTGGGCATTGCCTCCAAGCGCAAGCCCGTGTCCTTCCTCTTTGTGGGCTCCACCGGCGTGGGCAAGACCGAGCTGGTCAAGCGCCTGGCCCAGGACCTCTTCCACTCCCCCGAGTCCCTCATCCGGCTGGATATGTCCGAGTTTATGGAAAAGTTCGCCGTCTCCCGCATCATCGGCTCCCCGCCTGGCTATGTGGGCTATGACGAGGCCGGCCAGCTCACCGAAAAGGTGCGGCGCAAGCCCTACTGCGTGGTGCTCTTCGACGAGATCGAAAAGGCCCACCCGGATGTGCTCAACATCCTCCTCCAGATCCTGGACGACGGCCACATCACCGACGCCCAGGGCCGGAACGTCAACTTTGAGAACACCGTCATCGTCATGACCTCCAACGCCGGCAGCGACACCAAATCCGCCGGCGCGGTGGGCTTCGGCGGCACCGCCAACGACCAGGGCAAGGAGCGGGCCATGAAAGCCCTGGAGTCCTTCCTCCGCCCCGAGTTCCTCAACCGCATCGACGAGATCGTCTACTTCAACAAGCTCAGCGAGGAGAACTTTAAGGCCATCGCCTCCATTATGCTGGGCGAGTTGCGGGACGTGCTCAAGGAAAAGGGGATCACCTTTACCTGGGACGATGCCCTGCTGGACTACCTGGTGGAAAAATCCTATTCCCTCACCTACGGCGCCCGCAACCTGCGCCGCCAGATCCAGAAGGACCTGGAGGACGCCATCGCCACCCGCCTCATCGAGAGCTATCAAAATCCCTTCTCCCAGATGAAGGCCACCGTCACCGACGGAAACATCCAATTGCTGACGCTGTAACGTCAAAAAAGAAGCGAGGTCAGGACTGGTTCCTGACCTCGCTTCAGCTTTGCAAAAAAGTCTCTTATCTCCTGTCAAAGTGCAAGTGTCCTGCGGAAAAGATGTAAATTGCCGCAGAATCGTTTTTCGATTCCCCGCCGGAACGGCCCTACGCGGGCGGCGCCAGGCCCTTTTCCCAAAAAGGGCCTGGACCAAAAGGGGCAGAAGGGGGGATACCCCCCTTCTGCACTTCCCCCAGGTGCCGCAGCGTTAAGAAAATGTGTCGGTGACATATTTTTAGCGTAGGCCGCAGCGGCTATGCCGCGAGGAAGAAACCCTGTTCATCGTTCCCCTTTACCCGCAGGTGACTCCCCACCCACATCACCCAAACGCCCTACCTCGTAGGGGCGACCCTTGTGGTCGCCCGCTTCCATGCTGCGGCAGTCTGTGGCATGCTACTCCTCCGGGGCGGCGGTCTGAGACGTTCCCAAGTCTGCGGCCGTCCAGGTGTCTCCCTTGTCGTGGGAGGTCATACGCCACCCGCCGCTGTCGCTGATAAACGCCAGCATCTCCACCGTCTCGCCGGTTACGGTGATCTGCTCCACCTGGGCCAGCGGGTCCGGCATGATGATCTCCACCCAGTTCTGCCCGCCGTCGGTTGTGATGAGACAGGGCGCGTTATCAAAGCGCTGCCCGCACAAAATCAGCCGGTCCTCGTCCACAAAGCCCACGCAGCTGAGAGAAAAGGTTATTGCCTCCGGCTTGGTCCGCTCGACCCAGGTTTCCCCGCCGTCCTGAGTGCGGTAGACGTAGCTGTCCGCGTGGGCCACCCCCATACCGTAGGTGACCGTCAGCCAGCCCACCGTGTCCGACATCATCCGGCCGCGGAAAGTCCCGGTATCCGGCAGGATGTCCGCCTCGTTCCGCCCGCCCACATCCTGTCGGCTCCATTCCGCCGGAACCGGGATGGGCTGGCCGCTCAGCGCGGTCCAGCTTCCCTGCCGGAAAACATAGGGCAGGCCGTCCCGGACCGTGAGTTCCCCCTCCGTACCGGCGAGATAGGGCAAAAGGTTGATGCTCCGCTCCTCCTCCCCCGCCCATACGTCCATGGTGAGCTCCGTCAGAGCCGCCGCCGTCTCCCGGTCCATGGCAAAGGAATAGGTTTCACCGGGGGTCCAGTCCGTGCCGTCCAGGTAGTGGAGGCTCATGCCGCCCACCCCGTCGGCCTCCATGCGGCCGGAAATCAGAAGGTTCCACCCCTCCTCCCCCTCCGGCAGGGTAAAGGAGAGCGCCGCCCCGTCATAGGCGATGGTCGCTTGCAGGGCGTCCAGAGGATCATCCTTTCCCTGCCGGGGCTGACAGGCCACCAGAAGGCCCGCCAGAAGGGTACAGAGAAGCACCAGCGCCAACAAGGCGCGGCTGTTTTTCTTGTGGGCGAAGAGATTGGAAAGCCGCTTTTTCAGCTCGGCCGCGCTGCCCCCGAAGCGGGTGGACAGAGCCGGACCGGGTTCCGCCGCCGCCATGGTGAGCAGCAGCTCCCCATATTGCCGCCGGAAGGCTCCGTCCCGCCCACGCAAAGCGTCGTCGTCACAGCACAGCTCCAGATTCCGCCCCGCCGCACGGCTGAGCCACCAGGCCAGCGGATTGAACCAGTGCAAATCCGTCACCCACAGCAAAAGGGCTTTATAGGCCACGTCATGCCGCTTGATGTGGCACAGCTCATGACACAGCGCCGCCGCCCGTTCCCCCTCGGTCAGGGCTTGGGGGAGGAAAATCACCGGTCGGAACAGTCCCACCACCATGGGACTTTTTATTCCGGAATGAAGAAAGACCGGCGTTTTTCCCGCCTGCCCCGCGCCTTCCGCGCCCCGTAGAAGGGACCGGCGGGCCAGCAGGTAGCCGGCGGTCCGAACCGCCAGCAGTCCCGCCGCTCCCACCGCCCAGACCAGCGCCCCCAGCTGGGTGACGGTTACGGTGGTTCGCGCTTTGCCGGCAGAGGGGGACGGGTCAGACCGGGTCTCCGTCTCCTGCTTTGGCAGCGGGTCCGGCGGGACAACGGGGACCGACAGGGTTTGGCCGGGCGCCGTCACGATGAGGACCGGCTCCGGAAGGCTCACATCCACGGGAAGCGCCAGGCGGAGGGCCAGCACCAGAAAAAGGGCCCACAAGGTCCTGGCGGCGTACCGGTTTTGGAGCCGGCCCGACAGGAGCAGCACCGGCAGCAGCACCGCCGATGTGGTCAGAGAGGTAAAGACGGTTTGGAGAAAAAGGGCCTCCATCACTCCCCCTCCTTCCGCTCCAGCTCCTCCAGATAGGCCCGCAGTTCGGCCACTTCGTTCCGGTCCAGACCGCCGCCGTCGTAGAGAGAGGCGGCAAACCGCTTCAAAGACCCCTGGTAGAGCTTGCCCAGAATGCTGCGGCTCTCCTGCCGCTCATAGGCCGCCCGGCTCACCAACGGCGTGTAGCGGTTCACCTTCCCCACCTTTTCGCAGCGGAGAAAGCCCTTCTCCTCCAGCCGCTTGAGATAGCTGTGGAGGGCGCTGGCCGTCAGCGGACGCTCCAGCCGCTCCAAAATCGCCGGGGCCGTGGCCCCCTCCCCCAGTCCCCACACCGCCAGCATGAGATCCAGCTCCGATTCGGGCAAACGCTGCTTCTCTTTCACGGATGTTTCCTCCTTTCATTTTCTGCTTTTGCAGATATTTATATTCTACATTTGCAGAAGTTCCTCTGTCAACTGGCATTTGGGACAAATTTCCTTCATATCTTTTGTGCGAAAGGATGTGGTTTTCCGTGGCAAAACAAAACACGATGCACTGCAAGCAGCATTTTCAGGGCAAGGAGCCGGACAGGGACCGCTTTACCCGGCTGTGGGCGGAGCTGATCCGGCGGCGGGGCCAGTGAAGGCGGCCCTCTATTGCCGCCTCTCCGAGGAGGACCGGGATAAGGCCTGCCGGAGCGACGAGAGCGTCAGCATCCAAAACCAAAAGGCCATGCTCCTTCAATATGCCGAAAGCCAAGGCTGGACGGTCTATGATATTTACAGCGACGACGACTACGCCGGCGCGGACCGGAACCGGCCCGCCTTCCGGCGGCTCATTGCCGACGCCGAACAGCGTCGCTTTGATATCATCTTGTGCAAAAGCCAGTCCCGCTTTACCCGGGAGCTGGAACTGGTGGAGACCTATCTGCACGGACTCTTCCCCCGCTGGGGCATCCGCTTTGTGGGGCTGGCGGACAACGCCGACACCAGCAACAAGGGCAACAAAAAGGCCAGACAGATCAACGGCCTGGTCAACGAGTGGTATTTGGAGGATATGTCGGAGAGCATCAAAAGCGTTCTGGACAGCCGGCGAAAGAACGGGTTCCACATTGGCTCCTTTGCCCTCTACGGCTATCGGAAGGACCCGGAGCACAGAGGATGCCTCCTCATTGACGAGGAAGCGGCTCAGGTGGTGAAGGAGGTCTTTTCCCTCTTTGCCAAAGGGTACGGCAAAACCGCCATCGCCCGCATCCTCAACCAGCGGGGCGTCCCCAACCCCACCGCCTACAAGCGCCTCCACGGCCTGCGCTACGTCCAGCCCAACGGGACAAGCGGCGCTTTATGGAAGTATTCCTCCATCGCCCATATGCTCACCAACGAGCTCTACATCGGCAACATGGTCCAGGGAAAATATGGAAGCCTCTCCTACAAAACCAAGGAAAACCGCCCTCGCCCCAAAGAGGCCTGGTTCCGGGTGGAGCACACCCATCCGGCCATTATCCGGCCGGAACTGTGGGAGGCCGTCCAGAAGCGTCTGGCCCAGCGCGCAAAGCCCTTTCAAGGCGGTACGGTGGGCATTTTTGCCGGGAAATGCCGCTGTATGTCCTGCGGCTATACCCTGCGCTCCTCCAAAAGTCGGGGAAAACGCTATTTGCAGTGCCCCAGCCGCTATGTGGCCCTCAATGCCTGCGCGGGCGCCTTCCTCTCCCAGGATACACTGGAGGCCCTGGTCCTGGCTGAGCTCCACCGTCTGGCCGACACCTGCCTGGACCTGGACGCCCTGGCCCGGCTCACCGACCCCCGCCCGGCGCTGGAACGGCAGACCGCGGCGCTATGCCAGCGTATGGCCGCATGCGCCAAGGCGCTGGAACGGTGCGCGCAGGCGGAGCGGACCCTCTATCTGGACCGGGCCAAGGGTCTGCTCGCTCCGGCGGACCACGAAAGCCTCCGTCAGACCCTGGAACAGGAAAAAAAGGCGCTGGAAGAACAGGCCCAGGAACTGGAGGCGCAGAAAGCGGCGCTGGACCAGCGGCTCCTTCAGCCGCCGGACCTCCATGCCCTTACCCATCCAGACCGGCTGACCCGGGAAATGACGGACCTTTTTCTCGCGTCGGTGTCTGTGGGGCGGGACCCCAACCGGCCGCGGCAGACCCTGGTGGAGCTCCACTGGCGGTTTTGATCCAAGTGTCGTGCTTTTCCCATCGCAGCAGAGCAAAAGGCCCGCGTGACCTACGACAATATCCTCCGTCAGTCCGACGATCCCGACGTCAACGACGTCATCCGCTTCCTGCGGGCCCGGGAGATCGTCCACTTCCAGCGCTTTGGCGAGGCCATCCGGCTGGCCAAGGACAAGATGGACCAGAAAAACGTCTACTTTACCAACCCGGTGTTGGATCGCTGACAAAACAGTTAAAAAACAAAAAAGCGTCCGCCGGTCTCCCGTGAAAAGGAGACCGGCGGACGCCGTTTTACAGGCGCGGCTTTACTGCCGCTTGCCGCGGAAGCAGAAGGTAATGGCAAAGTAGAGGGCCAGATACAGCGTGATGCACGCGCCGGTGGACGCCTCCCAGTAGTAGGAGGTCAGCAGGCCGGCAATACCCGCCGCAAGGGCGCCCAGGATGGAAAAGAGATGGTATTGCCGGAGATTTTTTGCCAGATTCCGCCCCGCCGCCGCCGGCAGCACCAGCAGCGAGTTGATGACCATTAAGCCGATCCAGGTCATGCTCACCGTCACCACCACCGCGATGGCCATGGAGAACAGGGCCTCCTGCCAAAAGACCCGGATGCCGCGGCTGTCCGCCAGGGCCGGATGGACCGCCGAGAGCATCAGGTGGTTGTAGGCGCACACCCACAGCACCACCACGACCGCCAGCAGCACCGCCAGCAGGCCGATCTTCCCCGGCTCCACGCTGAGGATGTCGCCGATGAGCAGGGCGTTAAACTTGGTAAAGCTGCCGCCGCCCAGGGTGGCCACAAAAATGCCCAGCGCCACCGCCGTGGAGGAAAAGACGCCGATCACCGTGTCGCTGGCCAGATTGGTATGGCGGCGCACATAGGTAAAGAGCAGCGCGAATACCGCGGCAAACAAAATCGCCCCCCACATCGGGTCGGCCAACCCGCAGAGGGTGCCGATGGCAATGCCCGTAAAGGCCGAATGGCCCAGCGCGTCGGAAAAGAAAGACATCCGGCTCTGAACCACCATGGTGGACAGAAGGCCGAACAGCGGGGTGATGACCAGCACCGCCAGCAGCGCGTTCTTCATAAAATACATGCTGTCCGGCTGGGCCCACTCAAAGGGCAGCAGCCCAACCAGCTGATACCAAAGCTCCATCTTACCGCGCCCCCCTTCCCACATCCAGATGGAACACCGACCGGAAGGCCTCCGACGAGAGGACCTCCTCCGGCGTCCCCACCGCCAGGACGCTGCTTTGCAGCAGGATCACCTTGTCGGTATACCGCTCCAGGGTGGCAAAATCGTGGGTGGAGAGCAGAATGGACAGGTCGTACCTGGTGCGGATCTCGTCCAGCATGTCCAGCAGCTGCCTCTCCCCGTCAATGTCCACCCCGGAGAGGGGCTCATCCAGAATCAGAATATGGGGCAGCGGCTCCAGCGCCAGGGCCAGCAGTACCCGCTGCAATTCCCCGCCCGAGAGCGCTCCCATCCGTTTGTCAATCAGGCTCTCCCCGTGGACCCGCTCCAGACACTCCGCCACCCGCGCCCGCAGCTTTTTGGGGATGGGCAGAAACACCGGCCACTCCGACACCGCCGCGGCGAAAAAGTCCAGCACGCTCACCGGGTCCCCCCGGTCAAAGCTGGGGCTTTGGGGCACATAGCCGATGCGGGGCCGGGCGGCGCTGCCGTCGGCCCGCTGAAAGTCAATGGAGCCGCTGTGGGGCATCTGGCCCAAAATCGTGCGGAACAAAGAGCTCTTGCCCGCGCCGTTGGGGCCGATCAGGGCCACGATCTCCCCGCAGTGGAGATGAAAGCTCACATCGTGGAGGATGGACGACCCGCCCATCTCCACCCCAAGGTCCGATACCTTCAGGCAGCAGGCCCCTTTACAGCCCGGACCGCTCTCACTGTGCTTTTGCTTTCTCATCCCAGCGCCTCCAACAGGGCGTCCACATTGCGCTGCATGTCCTCCAGGTAGGGCGTCAGGCCCTCCCCTTCGCCGCTGATGATCGTGGTCAGCTCCCCTACCGCTACGCCGGTCTCCCGGGCCAGCGCCTGGGCGGTGGCGTCGGAGCCGTTGGTCTCGGTAAACACCGCCGGGATGTGATCGGCGGCAATCAGATCCGTCAGCTCCTTGAACTCCAGGGCGGAGGTCTCGCTGCCCTCCTCCTCCTCGATGGCCCGCAGGATGTGCAGATCAAAGGCGTCGGCCAGATAGCCGAAGCCGTCGTGGAAGGTGATGAGCTCCCGGTTGGTCAGCCCGGAGAGGCTTTCGTTCCACTCGGACCACGCCTCCTCCAGCTGCCGGGCCGCATGGTCGGCGTTGGCGGCGTACAGCTCCGCCTGGTCCGGGTCCGCCTGGGTCAGCGCGTCGGCGGCGTTGCGCACCATCTGGGCGGCGTTGCGGGGGTCCAGCCAGATGTGAGGGTCGTAATCCCCCTCCGCCCCATGGTCGTGTCCGGCTTCGTCCTCATCCAGGTGGCGCAGGGAAATCCCCTCCGAACAGTCCGCCGTGGGCGTCTCCACCGATGAGAGGGCCTGGTCCAAAAAGGACTCAAAGCCCACGCCGTTCAGCAGGATCAGGTCCGCCCCCTCCAGGAGCTTCATCTCCCCCACCGTAAGGGTGTAGTCGTGCAGGCAGCTCACCGGCTCATTCACCACCGGCACCACCTCCACCCCCTCCGCGCCGCTGGCCACGGCGGAGGCAAAGCAGTATACCGGCCAGGTGGTGGCCGCCACGGTCAGGACATCTTCTCCCGCCGGACTTTGGCTGGCGGCGGGGGACGGCGCGGCACAGCCGCCCAGGATCATCAGGCCGGCCATCAGGCCGGCGGCATAGCTCTTCTTCAATGGGGCACCTCTTGCTCTTTTATATTTGCTCATTGGCAATCTATTATTATATATCAATTTCTCCGGTTTGTAAAAGCTTTTTCTCTTTTGCGCTTTTCCCGCCGCCGTGGTACAATAGAAAGGATTTTGAGACCTGTTCCCATGCAACGGAGGTGCCCTTTCTCATGCCGGATAAAATGCAATTGCTCCGGGCGTTTTTTGGCTACGACAGCTTTCGGCCCGGTCAGGAAGCCGTGGTGGACGCCCTCACCGCCGGGCGGGACGTGCTGTCCATCATGCCCACCGGCGGCGGAAAGTCGCTCTGCTTCCAGCTGCCCGCCCTGCTTACGCCGGGGATCACCCTGGTGGTCTCCCCCCTCATCTCCCTGATGAAGGACCAGGTGGGCAGTCTGATCCAGGCCGGCGTCCCCGCCGCCTATCTCAACAGCTCCCTCACCGAGCGGCAGTACGCCCTGGCCCTGGATCGGGCCTGGCAGGGGCGCTATAAGCTCATCTATGTGGCCCCTGAACGGCTGGAGTCCCCCGCCTTCCTCCGCTTCGCTCAGCACGCCGCCATTTCCCTTCTGGCGGTGGACGAGGCCCACTGCGTCTCCCAGTGGGGCACCGACTTCCGCCCCAGCTACCTGCGCATCCCCCATTTCCTGGAAAGCCTGCCCAAACGCCCGCCGGTGGGGGCCTTCACCGCCACCGCCACCCCGGAAGTCCGGGCGGATATCGTGCAGAAGCTGGCCCTTCATACCCCCATGGTGCAGGTCACCGGCTTTGACCGGGAAAATCTCTCCTTTGAGGTGCGCCACCCCCAGGACAAACGGGCCGAGCTGCTGTCCCTCCTGGAGGGGTTCCGGGGCGAGAGCGGCGTGGTCTACTGCTCCACCCGCAAGACCGTGGAGGAGGTCGCCGATTTTTTGACCGGACACGGCATTCCGGCCCTGCGTTATCACGCCGGCCTCCCCCTTCCGGAGCGGCAGGAGAGCCAGGAGCGCTTCGCCTTTGCCGACGATGGCCTCATCGTGGCCACCAACGCCTTCGGTATGGGCATTGACAAGTCCAACGTCCGCTATGTCATCCATTATAATATGCCCCTGGATCTGGAGAGCTACTACCAGGAGGCCGGACGGGCCGGACGGGACGGCGAGGCGGCCCGGTGCATCCTCCTTTACGGCGGCAGGGATATCATGACCGCCCGCTTTCTCCTGGAACACAGCCAGCCGCCGGAAGGGGTGGACCCCCAGCTTTTAGGAGACCTGCGGGCCAAGCAGATGGAACGCTTGCAGCGGATGATCGGCTATTGCACCACCACCCAGTGCCTGCGCGCCTATCTGCTGCGCTATTTTGGCGAAAAACCGCCCAAAACCTGCGGCAACTGTTCCAATTGCCTGGGAAATTTCGAGACGGTGGACGTGACCCGGGAGGCAAGAGCCGTGCTGGACGCGGTGGAGTCCTCCGGCTGCCGCTTCGGCCCGGGCGCCATTGCCGCCCTGCTGCTGGGCCAGGAGACCGAGCAGAGCGCCCGGTGGCATCTGGAACGGCTGGACGTCTTTGGACGGCTGGCCGGCGTCCCGGCAAAAAAAGTCCGCGCCGTCATGGACGCCCTGACAGAACAGGGCTACCTCCAGCACGACGCGGAATCTCCGTATCCTGTTTTGATCCCCGGCCCCAATGCCGCCGCCCTTCGGAGCGGCAGCGCCGCGGTCTCTTTGCGCCGCGCCAGGGACCATGCCCCGGCCAGACGCCCGCGGCCCGCTCCGTCCGCCGCCGGCCCGGTGGACGAGGCCCTCTTCCAGCGCCTGCGGGAGCTGCGGAGTACCCTGGCCCGGCGCAAGGGCGTCCCCGCCTATGTCATCTTCTCCGACAAGACGCTGCGGGAGATGGCCGCCGTCCGCCCCGCCACCCGGGCGCAGCTCGCCCAGATCAGCGGCGTGGGCAGTCACAAGCTGTCCCTCTACGGCGACGCCTTCCTGGAGCTGCTCCGGCAGTGACTATTCCTCCGGCGGCAAGATCACCAGCTCCAACCCCTGCCGCACCGCATAGGTCACCGTGTACATGGTCCCGCCCAGGGTGCCGTTATACACCGCGATGATCCGGCTGGCCTGATCCACCATGTAGCGGTCCCGCTTGAGCATACACCACCGGTCATAGCGGCGCTGCACCATGGTCTCCCAGTCACACCGCTCCACTAAGGCAAAATAGCGCGCCCGGTCGGCCTCTCCCCATCGGGCGGCCTGCTCCTCACAGGGAATGGCCGCCTCCACCTTTACCTCCGGGTGGTCCTCCCGCAGGGCGAGCACCGCCTCGCAGAAATAAAAATCCGCCCCCCGGGCCATGCCGCAGATGAAATGGCGGAAGCCGTCGGCATACGCTTGCTCCACCGCCGCCCGCAGCCGCTCCTTCAGCGCCGTACAGCGCGGGTCCGACTCGCTCTTCCAGGGCAGTTTTTCGGGCCGGTGCCCGGTAAAGCAGCAGGTCTTTTCTCTCCTCGCGCCCACAGACATCTTCCTTCCTTCTCCCGGGTTACAGTCTCTATTGTAGTATATCCCGTTCCGGAAGTCAATGCGAATGCAAACATTTGTTCCCTCTCTTGTATTTTTTCAGGACTGTGCTATAATAGGTCGGACAATGGAATACGGTGTCTTCAGGGCAGGGTGAAATTCCCGATCGGCGGTACAGTCCGCGAGCGCTTCCCCGCGCAGATCCGGTGCGACTCCGGGACCGACAGTGACGCGTTTTCCCAAAACGCGAAGTCTGGATGAGAGAAGACGCGGGCCCTCCTGGGTTTGTGTGTGCGCCTAAAAAGACATGGTGTTTTCAGTTGCCATCACAAACAAAGGAGTGTTTTTATGTCTGTTTCCCCTTCCCGCACGAAATTCCGGGCGAGAGCCCGGGCCCTCACCGTCACCGCCATGCTCTCCGCCATCTCCTTCGTGCTGATGTTTTTGGATTTCCCCGTCCCCTTTATGCCCAGCTTCGTCCAGATGGATATTTCCGAGCTGCCCGCGCTCCTGGCCGCCTTTTCTCTGGGGCCGGTTTACGGCGTGATGGTCTGTCTGATCAAAAATTTGATTCATCTGCTCATCACCTCCACCGCCGGCGCCGGCGAGCTTTGCAACTTCCTGCTGGGCGCCAGCTTTATGCTTCCCGCGGGTCTGATCTATAAGCTGCGCAAATCCCGGGGCGGCGCCATCCTCGGCGCGCTGGTGGGCGCGGTGGTGATGGCCCTCGTCTCCATCCCCCTCAACTATTTCATTACCTACCCCGTCTATGTGGTGGCCTACGGGATGCCGCTGGACGTCATCATCGGGATGTATCAGGCCATCCGGCCTGGCGTCAACGGCCTTTTGGAGTGCCTCATCACCTTCAACGCGCCCTTTACCCTGGTGAAGGGCCTGCTGGACGCCGTCCTCTGCTTCCTCATTTATAAACCCCTCTCCCCCCTGCTCCACGGCCGGGTATGACACCAAAAGAGCCCCCGCTGTCTCAGGACAGCGGGGGCTTTGCGTCTTGTTCAGGTATTCAGGTATTGTGGTCCACCTGATGGAAGGTCTTGAGATTGCCGATCTTATGGCTGCGCTGCTCCAGCTCGCCCAGCACCGCGTCCAGCGGGATGTTCTGGTGGGCCATGAGCACCATGAGATGGTAAATGAGGTCGGAGATCTCGCCTACCGTGTCCCCTTGCTCGCCGTTCTTGGCGGCGATGATGGTCTCGGCGCACTCCTCGCCCACCTTCTTGAGGATCTTGTCCGTCCCCTTTTCGAAGAGATAGCAGGTGTAGGAGCCCTCCTGGGGGTTGGTCTTACGGTCCAGGACCACCCGGTAGAGATCCTGCAAAACAGTGTCGTTCATTGTTCTTCCTCCATGATCGTATTGAAAAAGCAGCTCCGCGCCCCGGTGTGACAGGTGGGGCCGTCGGGCCGGCAGAAATAGAGCAGGGTGTCGGTGTCGCAGTCGGTGACCACCTTCTCCACATGGAGAAAGTGACCCGAGCTCTCCCCCTTGTTCCACAGCTTTTGACGGCTGCGGCTCCAGAACCAGGCCGTTCTGGTCTTTAAGGTCAGCTCCACCGCCTCCCGGTTGGTAAAGCCCAGCATGAGGATATCCTTGGTTTCCACATCCTGGATGATGACCGGGATTAGGTCGGATTTTTGAAAAAGTTGGTCCAAATCAAAGTGCATAGTTTCACCTCACGGGTATGTGTTGGGTGCGCAGGTAGTCCTTCACCTGGGGGACGGTCAGTTCCCCGAAGTGGAAGAGAGACGCGGCCAGGGCGGCATCGCAGCCGGTCTCCTCAAAGACCTGGGCAAAGTGGGCCAGGGACCCGCAGCCGCCGGAGGCGATCACCGGAATGCTCACCGCGTCGGTGACCGCCTTGGTCATACCGAGGTCAAAGCCGGCTTTGGTGCCGTCGGCGTCCATGGAGGTGAGCAGAATCTCCCCCGCCCCCAGGGCCTCGCCCTGCCTCACCCACTGGATGAGGTCGATGCCGGTGGGCTTGCGGCCTCCGGCCACCACCACCTCCCAGGTTCCGTCCCCCCTGGCTCTGGCGTCCACCGCCAGCACCACGCACTGGGAACCAAACCGCTCCGCCGCCTCGGAGATCAGCGCCGGACGGGCCACGGCGGCGGAATTCACCGAAATTTTGTCCGCGCCCGCCCGCAGGAGGCGCTGGAAATCCTCCAGCGTGCGGATGCCGCCGCCCACCGTCAGGGGCACAAAGACCTGCGCGGCGGTGCGCTCCACCACGTCGGCCACGGTGTCCCGGGCGTCGCTGGTGGCGGTGATGTCCAGAAAGACGATCTCGTCGGCCCCCTGGTCGGAGTAGTATTTGGCCAGCTCTACCGGGTCGCCGGCGTCCCGGATGTTGACAAAGTTGACCCCCTTGACCACCCGTCCGTCCCGTACGTCCAGGCAGGGAATGATCCGTTTGGCTAACATTGTGCGCCCGCCTCCTTTACCGCCAGCGGCAGATCCACCGTCCCGGCATAGTAGGCCTTGCCGATAATGGCCCCCCACAGCTTCCGCTCCCCCAGCTTGCGCAGGTCCTCGTTGGAGGAGACGCCGCCGGAGGCGATGATCCGACCGCCGTACACCCCTTGCAGCGCCGCCAGGCGGTTAAAGGACGGTCCGGTCAGGGTGCCGTCGGTTTCAATATCTGTAAAGATAATAAACTTTACACCTATTTTCTCCATCTCTTTGGCAAAGTCCAGGTAGTCCAGGCCGGAGTCCTCCTCCCAGCCGGCGGTGCGCACCCGGCCGTCCTTGGCGTCGATGCCCACGGCGATGCGTTCGCCGTACTTCTCCACGGCGGCCCGGACGAAATCCGGGTTGTTCACCGCCGCCGAGCCGATCACCGCCCGGTTTACCCCCAGGGCAAACACCGCTTCCAGGTCAGTCATGTTGCGGATTCCGCCGCCCAGCTCCACCTTCAGCCCACTTTTTTGGGCAATCTGTGCCACGATGGCCCCATTCTTCCGCACGCCGTCCCGGGCGCCGTCCAGGTCTACCATGTGGATCTGACGGGCACCGGCGGCATAAAAGGCCTTGGCTGTGGCCAGAGGATCGTCGGCCACCTGGTGGACGGTGGCAAAATCCCCTTTGTAAAGGCGTACTGCCTTACAGTCTTTTAAGTCAATGGCAGGCAGCAGGATCATCGGTTCAGCCCTCCAAAGTTCCGCAGTATTTGCAGTCCCACCTCGCCGCTCTTCTCCGGGTGGAACTGACAGCCGTAGACATTGCCATGGTTCACCGCCGCCACCACGGGGACGCCGTAGTCGGTCTGAGCGATGACCTGGGACGGGTCGGACGCCACCCCGCAGAAGGAGTGGACAAAGTAGACGTAGCTCCCCTCGTCTAGTCCCGCGAAGAGGGGCGACGGATTGGGGAAGGTCAGACTGTTCCAGCCGATGTGGGGCAGCTTCAGATCGGTCTCAATCTTACGGACACAGCCACTGACAAGGTTTAATCCTTCACAGTCTCTCACCTCTTCGCCCCGGGCAAAGAGGAGCTGCATCCCCAGGCAGATGCCCAAAATCGGCTTGCGCCGGGCCTCCCGGCACACCAGCGCGTCCAGCCCGGAGGCCCGCAGCCGGTCCGCCGCGTCGGGAAAGGCTCCCACGCCGGGCAGAATGATGGCGTCCGCCCGCTCCAGCTCCTTGGGGTCGCTGGTGATGCAGGTTTTCAGGCCCAAATACTCCATGGCGTTGGTAACGCTCTTCAGATTCCCCACGCCGTAATCCACGATGGCCGTAACGTTCATCAGAGCACCCCCTTTGTGGAGGTGACGCCGGCGCCGGTGACCGCCACCGCCTCCTTGATGGACACCCCCAACGACTTGAAGAGGGCTTCGGTGATGTGGTGGGCGTTCTTTCCATAGAGCGCCTTCATGTGTAAAGTTAAACCACTGTTCACCGCGAAGGCCCGCATAAACTCCTCGGTGAGGCAGCTCTCATAGCTGCCGATACGCTCCTGGGGCATGGGCGCGTCAAAGACCAGAAAGGGACGGTTGGAAAAGTCCAGGGCCGTGAAGCACAGGGCCTCGTCCATGGGGATGTAGGCCGAGGCGTAGCGCCGGATGCCCTTCCGGTCCCCCAGCGCCTCCTTCATGGCCTGGCCCAGCACGATGCCCGTGTCCTCCACCGTGTGGTGGCCGTCCACCTCCAGGTCTCCGTCCACCGTCAGCGCCAGACCCAGGCCGCCGTAAAAAGCCAGGGCGGTGAGCATGTGGTCAAAAAAGCCGATGCCCGTTTTGATGGCCACCGGCCCCCCCTCCAGCGAGAGCTTCAGGTCAATACAGGTCTCTTTGGTCTTGCGGGATACTTCCGCCGTTCGCATCGCAGTCCCTCCTTACCCCTCAAACCGTACCCGGATGGAATTGGCGTGGGCGGTCAGCTTCTCGCTCTCGGCAAAGGTGATGATCTCCTTCTGAATGGGAGCCAGCGTCTCCTTGCTGTACGCAATGACGCTCATGGTTTTCAGGAAGGAGGTCACGCTCAGGGGCGAGAAGAAACGGGCCGTGCCGCTGGTGGGCAGCACATGGTCCGGGCCTGCCAGATAGTCGCCCAGCGGCTCCGGCGACCAGGCCCCCAAAAAGACCGCGCCGGCGTTTCGGATGCCCGGCAGGAGGGCTCTGGGGTCCTGGGTCATAATTTCCAGATGCTCCGGGGCGATCTCATTGGCCAGGGCCACGCAGTCGTCCAGAGTTTCGCACACGATGGCGCAGCCAAAGTCCCGCAGGGAACACTCCATGATCTCGCTGCGGCTCAGGTAGCCGGTCTGACGGACGATTTCCCCGTCCACCGCCTGGGCCAGCGCCGCCGAGTCGGTGAGCAGCACGGCGGAGGCCAGCTTGTCGTGTTCGGCCTGGCTCAGCAGGTCGGCGGCCACGAACTTGGGATCGGCGCTGCCGTCGGCGATGACCAGCACCTCCGAGGGACCGGCCACCATGTCGATGTCCAGCTTGCCGTAGGCCAGGCGCTTGGCCGCCGCCACATAGGCGTTGCCCGGGCCCACCAGCTTATCCACCTTGGGAATAAAGCCAGCGCCGTAGGTCAGGGCCGCCACCGCCTGGGCCCCGCCCACCGCGATGCACCGGTCCACCCCGGCGATTTTCGCCGCCGCCAGCACCGGAGCGCTCAAATTCTCCGTGGGCGGAGTAACCATGACGATCTCCTCCACCCCGGCCACCTTGGCGGGGACGGCGTTCATCAGCACGCTGCTGGGATAGGCCGCCGTGCCGCCGGGCACATAGACGCCCACCCGGGTCAGGCCCCGGACGATCCGTCCCACCCGTCCGCCGTCCGGAGAGGTCCACTCCGCCGTCTCATAGAGCAGCTTTTCATTATAATCCCGGATATTGGCGGCGGCGTGCTCCATGGCGGCGATGAGGGTGGGGCCGCAGGAAGCATAGGCCGCTTCCAGCTCCTCTTTCCCGATCTCCCGGGGCTCCGCCTTGTCAAATTTGAGGGAGTATTCCCGTACCGCCTCATAGCCCCGCCGGGCCACGTCGGCCAGAATGGCGGACACCGCCTGGTCTACCGCCGCGTTGTTCTGCGCCGCCCGGGCCCGCATGGCGCCAATGACGGCCTGTTCGCTCTGCCCGTCGGCCTTGACAATGTCGATCATACCTTCCTCCGCTTCTCCAGCTCGGCCTCACAGCGGCCGATGAAATCCTCGATCTGGGTCTTGTGGAGCTTCATGCTGGCCGTGTTCACGATCAGCCGGGCCGAGACGGTCTGCACGTCCTCAATGGGCACCAGACCGTTTTCCCGTAACGTGGCGCCCGTCTCCACGATGTCCACGATGCCGTCCGCCAGGTCCAGAATGGGGGCCAGCTCCACGCTGCCCTCGATCTTGATGATGTCCACGTCCATCCCCTTCCGCTCAAAGAAGCTGCGGGTCACGTTGGGGTACTTGGACGCCACCCGGCGGGTCTTGTAGGTGCCGTAAAAATCGCTGCCCTGCCGCACCGCCAGGGCAAAGCGGCACCGGCCAAAGCCCAGGTCCAGCACCTCATAAAAGGACTTGCCCTGCTCCAAAATGGTGTCCTTGCCCACGATGCCCAGGTCGCAAACCCCGTGCTCCACATAGGTGATGACGTCCGGTGCCTTGGCCAGCACCGCGTCCAGCGGATAGTTGGGCAGGGCATGAATGAGCCGCCGGCCCGGATTGCGGATGGGAGAGCAGTCCAGGCCCATGGCCTCAAAGAGCTCCACGCTTTTGTCTTGCAGACGCCCCTTGGTCAAAGCGATCCGCAGACGGTTCCCTTGCTGTGTCATACCTGCTCCTCCCCTTCTTCCAGGTCCACAAGGCGGCTCTGTCCGCCCTCCAGCACCCATACATGAGACGCGCCCCGGTCCTTCGCCAGCCGTACCGTCTCCTCCAGGGTCTCGCAGGGCGAGAGGGCGCAGCATCCGTTCTCCCGGCCGTCCACCGCCCGGAGGGCTTCGGCCAGCTGAGCCGGGTCAAAGTGGATCAGGGTATCCGCACCCTTCCCCTCCTCCAGGGGCCGGCAGGCGGTGACCGCGTCCACGTCCACGGCAAAGCCGGTGGCCGGCGCGGGCCGCCCGAAGGCCGCCGTCAGGCCGTCGTACCGGCCGCCGGACAGCACCGCGTCTCCCGCGCCCTCGGCGTAGCCCCGGAACACCACGCCGGTATAGTAGTCGATCTGATGGACCAGACCCAGGTCAAAGCGGATATACTGTCCATAGCCCGCCGCCTCCAGGGCCTCGTAGAGGGTGCGCAGGTAGTCCACCGCCTCGGTCTTGCCCGCCAGGGCCTCCGCCTCGTCCAGCACCTCCGCGCCGCCGAAGAGCCGGGAGAGCCGCTGCATGGCCGTCCAGGCCGGACGGTCCCGGAAGGGCTCCAAAAAGTCGTTGAGGGCCGCGAAGTTTTTGCCCTCGATGAGGGCCCGCATCTCCTCGGTTTTCTCCTCGTCCAGATCCATGCGCCCGGCCAGAGTGCGGAAAAAGCCCGCGTGGCCCAGCTCGATGTGGAAGCCCTTCAGCGCGCAGGCCCGCAGGGCGTCTACCGCCATGGCCACCATCTCCAGATCGGCCTTCAGGCCGGCGGCGCCGATGAGCTCCACGCCGCACTGGGCGATTTCGCTGCTGCCCCCCCGGTGGGCCTGGCCGGAACGGAACACCGTCTGGTCATAATAGAGCCGCTGGGGCAAGGGCAGCGCCTTGAGCTTGGTGGCAGCCACCCGGGCGATGGGGGTGGTGCAGTCGGGGCGCATGACCATGATCTTGCCGGAGCGGTCGATGATCTTTAACATAGCCTCCTGGGGCATCGGGTTGCCGGAGCGGAGGAACAAATCATAAAATTCTACCTCGGGCGTGCTCACCTCGGCGTAGCCCCGGCCCTGAAAGAGACCGGTCAGCGCCCCCTGTACCGCCCGGCGTTCCCGGCACTCGGCAAACAGCCGGTCCCGGGTCCCCTCGGGCGTGTTGATGCTGTATTTCATCGGAGCATCCTCCTTTTGCTTTTTCACTTTACCACGCTAATATACTATAACAACAACGCCTTGTCAAGCCCTTCCCGCAAAACACCCGGAACGGACCGCCGCGGTCCCTTTCCGGGTGTTCTGGCCCGACGGCTCAAAAACCGTCAAAGAGATTGATCTGGCTGGTGTCCGGCAGGCCGTCCAGCGCGCCGGCCGCCTTGAGCTGCTCGATGTGGGTCTTGGACACCTTGGGGCAGGCGGCGGAAAACTCCTCCACCGAGATGAAGGTCTTGCCCTCCCGCTGCTCCATGATGGACCAGGCCGCCGTCTCCCCCAGGCCGGGAATGGCCGTAAAGGGCGGAATCAGGGCCTTTTTCTCCTCGTCTACCTGGAACAGCGTGGCGTGGGAGGCGTACAGGTCCACATGGGAAAAGGTGAAGCCCCGGAGATAGAACTCATACACCACCTCCAGCGTGGTGAGCATGTCCTGCTCCACGGCGCTGGCCTTTTTCTCCTTGGCCTGGATCTCCCGCATCTTGGCCAGGGCCGTCTCCATCCCCCAGCACATGCAGGTGGCGTCAAAGGCCTTGGCCCGGATGGAAAAATAGGCCGCGTAAAAGGCCAGCGGCCGGTGGGCCTTGAACCAGGCGATGCGGAAGGCCATCATCACATAGGCCACCGCGTGGGCCTTGGGGAAGAGATACTTGATCTTCTTGCACGAGTCGATGTACCACTCCGGCACGCCGGCCGCCTTCATCTCGTCCTCCGCGCCCTCGGGCAGCCCCTTGCCTTTCCGCACCGACTCCATGATCTTGAAGGACCGCTTCTCCGGCATACCGCAGGAGATCAAAAAGAGCATGATGTCGTCCCGGCAGCCGATGGCCTGGCCGACGGGAATGCCCTGGTCCACAATCAGGTCCCGGGCGTTGCCCAGCCACACGTCGGTGCCGTGGGAGAAGCCGGACAGCCGGACCAGAATATCAAACTGCTCCGGCTGGGTGTCCACCAGCATCCCGCGGACAAAGCTGGTGCCGAACTCCGGAATGGCCACCGCGCCGGTGGGACCCAGAATCTTGTCTTTCTCAAATCCCAGCGCTTTGGAGCTTTTGAAGAGGGACATGGTGTCCGGGTCGTCCAGGGGGATGGTCTTGGCGTCCATCCCCGTCAGATCCTCCAGCATCCGGATCATGGACGGGTCATCGTGGCCCAGCATGTCCAGCTTGAGGATGTTGGACTCCATGGAGTGATATTCAAAGTGGGTGGTGACAATGTCGGTGTTGGGGTCGTCCGCCGGATGCTGTACCGGGCAGAAATCGTAAATTTCCCGGTCCTGAGGGATGACCACCATGCCGCCGGGGTGCTGGCCGGTGGTCCGCTTGACCCCGGTACACCCCTGGGCCAGACGGTTCTCCTCGGCGTTGGTGACGTGCATCCCCTGCTCGTCCAGATACTTTTTGACATAGCCGAAGGCGGTCTTTTCCGCCACCGTGCCGATGGTGCCCGCCCGGAACACATGGCTCTCGCCAAAAAGCTCAAAGGTATGGCGGTGGGCCTTGGCCTGGTACTCGCCGGAAAAGTTCAGGTCGATATCGGGGACCTTGTCGCCGCCAAAGCCCAGGAAGGTTTCAAAGGGGATGTTGAAGCCGTCCTTCACATAGGGCGTGCCGCACACGGGGCATACCGCGTCGGGCATGTCCGCGCCGCAGCCGTAGCCGTGGGCGGGGCCGAATGCAAAATCCGAATGACGGCACTTGGGACAGCGGTAGTGGGCGGGCAGGGAGTTGACCTCGGTGATGCCCGACATGAAGGCCACCAGCGACGAGCCCACGCTGCCCCGGGAGCCCACCAGATAGCCGTGGTCCAGGGAGTCCTGCACCAGCTTCTGGGCCGACATGTAGATCACGTCGTAGTGGCGGCCCAGAATGGCGTCCAGCTCCACGTTGATGCGGTCCACCACCAGTTGGGGCGGCTCTTCGCCGTAAAGCTCTTTCGCTTTCCCCCATACCAGCCGCTTTAACTCCCCCTCCGAGTCCTCCAGCTTGGGCGCAAAGAGGCCCTTGGGGAGGGGCACCACGTCCTCGCACCAGTCGGCCACCAAATTGGTGTTGCGCACCACCACATTATAGGCGTCCTCCTGGCCCAGGTAAGCAAATTCCCTTAACATCTCGTCGGTGGTCTTGAAGTAGATGGGCAGGGGAGAATCGGCGTCCTCAAAGCCCTTGGTGGCCAGCAGGATATGGCGGTAAACCTCCTCCTCCGGGTCCAGGAAGTGGACGTCCCCGGTGGCGCACACCGGCTTGTCCAGCGCCTTGCCCAGCGCCACCACCGTGCGGTTGAAGTCCCGCAGCTCCTCCTCGCTCTTCACCATGCCCTTGCGGAGCATGAAGGCGTTGTTGCACAGGGGCTGGATCTCCAAAAAGTCGTACCAGGAGGCGATGCGCTTGAGCTCGGAGAACTCCTTGCGGCGCACAACGGCCTGGAACAGCTCGCCGGCCTCGCAGGCCGAACCCAGAATCAGTCCCTCCCGGTGCTCCTCAATGAGGCTCTTGGGCATGATGGGAAAGCGCTTAAAATGGTCCAGATGAGATTTGGAAATCAGCTGGTAGAGGTTGCGCAGGCCCAGCTGGTTTTTGGCCAGCACGATGAGGTGCTTGGGCTGGCGCTTGGCCTTGCCGCCGGTGCGCAGCTTTCGCATGGCCGGGTTGATGGCCTGGAGGGTATGGACCCCCTGGTCGGAGAGCATCTTGAAAAAGGGCACCAGCATGTAGCCCACCGTGGCGGCGTCGTCGCTGGCCCGGTGGTGGTTGAAGGCGGGGAGGTTCAGATGGTCCGCCACAATGTCCAGCTTGTACTTGCCCAGATCGGGCAAAAGGTTCTGGGCCAAAATCAGGCTGTCCAGGGAGGTATTTTCAAAGGGACGCCCCATCCGGCGGCAGCCCTCGGCGATAAAGCCCATGTCAAACTCGGCGTTGTGGGCCGCCAGGGGACGGCCCGCCGCAAAGTCCAGAAAGGCCCCGATGGCCTGGGCCTGGCTGGGGGCCCCTTGGAGCATCTCGTCGGTAATGCCGGTGAGCTGGGTGATCTCCCGGCTCAGCGGGCGCTCCGGGTCGGCGAAGGTGTTGAAGGTGTCCACGATCTCCCCGTCCCGCAGCACCACCGCGCCGATCTCGGTAATCACGTCCCGGCGGTTGTCCAGGCCGGTGGTCTCAATGTCAAAGCAGACGATCTCCCCGCCGCTCAGGTCCATCTCCTGCTCGCCGTGGACCACCACCCGGTCGTCCACATCGTTAATGAAGTAGGCCTCCACGCCGTAGAGGATCTTGATCCCTTTGGCCGAGTGCCAGGCGTCCGGGAAGGACTGGGCCACCCCGTGGTCGGTGATGGCGATGGCCCGATGGCCCCAGCTCTCCGCCCGCTTGACCACGTTCTTGTCCGGTCCCAGCTTGGGACCCACCTGGGTGAGGGCGTCCATGGTGGACATGGTGGTGTGCAGGTGGAGCTCCACCCGCTTTTCCGGCGCGTTGTCCGCCCGGATGGCTTTCTTGCCCTCCATCACCGCGTAGGGCTCCAGGATCATGTCGTTGGTGAACCGGTCGATGTTCAGCCGGCCCTGCACAAGCAGATGCTGGCCTTTCTTCACGCCCTCCACCAGGGGCTTGCCCTCCTCCCCCAGAAAGAACTTGCTCACCCGGACGGAGCCGGTATAATCCGTCATGTCAAAGGAAACCACCCACGCGCCCCGTTTTTTCAGCTCCCGGTGGTCTACCGCGAATACATCGCCCTCCACGATGACAGACCCCATATCCAGCTCCAGCGCCCGCATGGGAGTGGTCTCCCCCTTGATCTCCCGGCGGCCAAAGAGCAGCTTCTTCTTCCCCTCCGGCTTGGACGGAGCGGGACGGGTTACCTTCAGCTTTTTCAGCGCCTCCTGCCGGATGGCCTCGGTGCGGGCAAAAGCCTGGGCGGCGTCCGCGTCCACCTGGGGCTCCGGCACGGCCGGCGCCTCCGGCTCTGGGGCCGGCTCACCCCCGCGCACCTCCATGAATACCCCCCGCAGGCCGTAGCACAGGGCAATGTCGGCGCACAGGTTGTCCAGGGTGTCCCGGTCCTGCCCTTCCCCGGGCAGCAGCTCCACCGAAATGGTCCGGGCCTGCCGGTCAATCTCCGCCCCGCAGACCCACCACGCCCCAAAGGGCTGGCCGCCGGTCCGCTCCAGCCGGGAAAACAGTTCCAAAAATTCTATCTTTGACCCTTCTGCCATGTAATACGCTCCTACTTGATTTCTTACAGCGTCTCAATGAGGCGGAACAGCTCGTCCACCAGCTGGTCCTGGGGCACCTTCTTGACGATCTCCCCGTGGCGGAACACCAGGCCCTCTCCGTCGCCGCCGGCAATGCCCACATCCGCGCCTCTGGCTTCGCCGGGACCGTTGACCACGCACCCCATCACCGCCACCGTAATGGGCTTTTTCACCCCTTGCAGCCGCTCCTCCACCTCGCCGGCCAGGCCGATGAGGTCAATCTTCGTCCGGCCGCAGGTGGGACAGGAGATGAGCTCCGGCCCGTCCTTGCGCAGGCCCACTACCTTCAAAATGTCCCGGGCGGCGTAGACCTCCTCGATGGGGTCGGCCGAAAGAGACACCCGAATGGTATCGCCAATGCCCAGGGCCAGCAGGCCGCCGATGCCCACCGCCGACTTGAGAATGCCCATTTTGGGGGTGCCCGCCTCGGTGAGGCCTACATGGAGGGGATAGTCGCTCACCTCGGCCATGCGGCGGTAGGCCGCGATGGTGTTGGGTACGCTGGAGGTTTTCAACGACACGCAGATATCGTCAAAGTCATACTTGTTCAAAAGACGGATGTGCCCAAAGGCAGACTCCACCAGCGCCTCCGGCGTGGGGCCGCCGTACTTGGCCAGCAGGTCCTTTTCCAGAGAGCCGCCGTTCACCCCGATGCGGATGGGAATGTTCCGCTGCCGGCATACGTCCGCCACCGCCTTCACCCGGTCCTCGCCGCCGATGTTCCCCGGATTGATGCGCACCGCGTCGGCCCCTGCCGCCGCTGCTTCCAGGGCCAGCTTATAGTCAAAGTGAATGTCCACCACCAGGGGAATGTGAATCCGCTCCTTGATGGCCCCCACCGCGTGAGCCGCCGCCATGTCGGGCACGGCGCAGCGGATGATCTCACAGCCCGCCGCCTCCAGCCGGAGGATCTGCTCCACGGTGGCGTCCACATCGTCGGTACGGGTATTGGTCATGGATTGGATGGTCACGGGAGCGCCGCCGCCTACCGGTACGCCGCCTACCAAAATCTGCTTTGTCATCTTCCGTTCACCTCATATTTTTCAAATTTACGTGATGATTTTGATTACGTCGCTCACCGCGATCACCAGCATCAGGCCCAGCAGCAGCATGAGAAAAACACCGTTGACCCAGCCCTCATACTTGGGATCAATCTCCTTCCGGGTCACCAGGCGGAACAGCCAGCCCACGATCAAAAAGAAGATCCGGCCGCCGTCCAGACCCGGGATGGGCAGCAGGTTCATCACCGCCAGGTTGACCCCGATGAAGGCCATGAGAGAAAAGACGCTTTGCAGCGCCACGCCGACGCCGTACTGCTGGGCGGTGTCCTCCCCCAGCTCCCCCACCGTGGCCACGATGCCGATGGGACCCGACAGATCCCGCAGACCCACCGCGCCCTGCACCAGATCGCCCAGGCTCATCCACACCATGCGCACATAGCTCAGGCACTCCTGAAAGCTCATCTTCAGCTTCACCGGAACCGTGGCCTCCAGGGCCACACTGCCCAGCGTGATGCCCCGCAGACGGGTGAAGCTGTCGCCGCTCCCCTTCTCCTGGAAGGGGATGTGGCAGCCGTTCAGCTCCACCTGCTCGCCGTCCCGCTCCACCACCAGGTCCACCGTATCGCCTGCCCGGTCCAGCAGAAGCTTGGCGTCGCTGTACGTCCAGACGGCGTGACCGTCAATGCTCAGAAACCGGTCCCCCACCTGGAGGCCGCTGTCCTCCAGTCCGTAGCCCTCCATAAAGCCGCCCACCGCCGGCAGACTGTACGACTGATAGGGAATGGCCAAAAGGAGCACAATCACCAGCCCCGTCAGAAAATTCATACAGGAACCGGCCACCAAAATCAAAAATTTCGCCCAAAAGCCCTTGTTCTGAAAGGAACGGGGATCGGCGGCTGCACCGTCGCCGTCCTCCCCCTCCATGGCGCAGAAACCGCCGATGGGAAAGGCGCGCAGGGCATATACGGTCTCCCCCTTCTGACGGCTCAGAAGCGCCGGACCCATGCCGATGGAAAACTCGTTGACCTTCACGCCGGTCATCTTGGCAGTGATAAAATGGCCGAACTCGTGGACGGCGATGAGGACGCCGAACATCAAAATCGCAATCAGAATATAGAGAACCATAAGACCTCCAAATATTTTCTAGCTTTGAAACCCACCCCGCAACGCGCACAAGCGCCGGGACCCTTCGGCCCCGACGCTCCTTTGTGGATTATTGGACCGCCCGGCGGGCCGCCTGGTCGGCGGCCAGGATGGTCTCCAAATCGGGCGACGGCTGCACCGGCACTGTCTCCAGCGCGTGGGCCACCAGGGCGGGAATCTCCAAAAAGCCGATCTCCCCCGCCAAGAACCGACCCACCGCCGCCTCGTTGGCGCCGTTGAGGATCGCTGTGGCCGTGCCGCCCCGCTTGGCCGCTTCGATGGCCAGCGGCAGGCTGGGGAAGGCCGCGTCATCCGGCGGGGCAAAGGTCAGCGCCCCGCAGGCCGTCAGATCCAGCGCCTGAGCCACCGCCGGGCCCCGATTGGGCCAGGTCAGGGCGTATTCAATGGGAACGCGCATATCCGGCGTGCCCAGCTGGGCCAACACCGCGTTATCACAATATTCCACCAGCGAGTGAACGATGCTCTGCCGGTGAATGAGCACCGAAATTTTTTCCGGCGGCAGCCGGTAAAGCCGCATGGCTTCGATGAATTCCAGGCCCTTATTCATCATGGTGGCGGAATCCACCGTGATTTTCGCACCCATAGACCAGTTGGGATGATGGAGCGCGTCGGCCACCGTCACGCCCTCCAGCTCCTCCCGGGTCTTGCCCCAGAAGGGTCCGCCGGAGGCCGTCAAAATCAGGCGCTTGACCTCGCCCCGGTCCCGGCAGCCCTGGAGACATTGAAAAATCGCCGAGTGCTCCGAGTCCACCGGTACGATGTCCACCCCGCAGCGGGCGGCCTCGTCCATCACCAGCTGGCCGGCACAGACCAGCGTCTCTTTGTTGGCCAGGGCGATACGCTTTCCCGCCCGAATGGCCGCCAGCGTGGGACGCAGACCAATCATCCCCACCACAGCGGTCACCACCGTGTCCGCTGCGGGCAGACTGGCCGCCTCAATGAGGCCCTCCATGCCGGACGCCACCCGAACGGAGGTATCCGCCAGGGCGATGCGCAGCGCTTGGGCCGCCTCGGGGTCCATCATTACCGCCAGCTCCGGCCGGAATTGGCGGCACTGCTCCTCCATCCGGGCAACATCCCGGTTGGCGGTCAGCGCCACCGCCTGGAACCCGCAGCCGGAAATCACGTCCAGGGTCTGGCGGCCAATGGAGCCGGTGGAACCCAGGATCGAAATTTGCTTCCTCATGTTTTCTCTCACACTTCCCTTCCCAAGGTTTTGCCCTGCGCGGGCGGCGCCAGGCCCTTTTCCCGAAAAGGGCCTGGACCAAAAGGGGCAAAGGGGGGCTTCAACCCCCCTTTGCAATCCCCCCGGGCGGTCCGCTGCGCGAAGGGGTGAGCCGGTCTGTTATCGGAACGTTTTTTCCGCATTGCATAGCTTAGTCTCTCGTCTTGCAGAGGCTTCCAGTCGGGTATCTATGGAAGCTTTCTTTGCCTGCCTTTCTGTCCCGCAGGCAGTCGCCTGGAACGCGCTGGACGGAAGCTTTCTTTGCCTACTTTCTTTCTCGAAAGGAAGTAGGTTAGGAGACGGCGGGGAGGCAGCGGAGGAGGAGCTCGATCAGGGGCGCACAAAAGATGACGCTGTCAAAGCGATCCAGCACCCCGCCATGTCCCGGGAAAATATTGCCGAAATCCTTGATACCATACTCCCGCTTGATGTAGGAGAACGAAAGGTCTCCCAGCTGAGACACCACGCTGCCCAAGCCCCCATAGAGCATCAGCAAGGGGTAGCTGACCGACCGGTCCCAGATCAGCTCCAGCGCCAGGCCGTAGACCAGCATACCCACCACAGCGCCGCACAATCCGCCCACGGCCCCTTCCACCGTCTTTTTGGGGGAGAGCACCGGCGCCAGCTTATGCTTGCCAAAGAGCATCCCGGCGAACAGGGCAAAGGCGTCGCTGAGGAAGGCCGCGGCAAAGGGCATCAAAATAAGATAGGGCCACAGCTCCATCTGACGGATACGCACGATGGACGAGAGGAAAAACGGGATCATAATGGCCAGGAAAAAGGCGCCGCCCATCTTCTCCATGGTCACCGTCTGACGGCTGCGGATGGCCTCGGCAAAAAGAAGCACCACATAAATATAAATCCCAAAAAGCGCCGTGGAGCTGTTGCCGTTAAAGTGCACCCAAAAGGGGGTCAGCGCCGCCAGCGTCAGCGAAAGGCCGGAGATCCGGGCATTTTTGACGAAGCCGGTGGACCACAGCGACTCATGGACCGCCAGCGCGGAGAGCGCCGCGATAAAAATGGTCACCGACAGAGGCCAAACAGGAGAGACAACGTAGAGAAGCACCAGAAGCAGCGGCACACAGACCACCGCCACAAGAATCCGTTTCGTCATCTCACACACCCCCAAAGCGGCGGGCGCGGTGCTGATAGTCGGCAAGCGCACGGTTGAGCTCTTCCTTGCTGAAATCCGGCCAGAGCACATCGGTAAAGTAGAGCTCGGCATAGGCCGCCTGCCAGGGCAGGAAATTGGACAGCCGCAGCTCCCCGCTGGGCCGGATCACCAGGTCCGGGTCCGGAACCCCGGCGGAAAAAAGATAGTTGGAGAAGGTCGCTTCGGTCAGATCCTCGGGGCGGGCGCCGCCCTTCAGGCAGTCCGCCGCAAAGGCCCGGGCCGCCCGGACCAGCTCATCCCGGCCGCCGTAGTTGAGGCAGATGTTGACCTGGACGCCGTCATAGTGGCGGGAAATCTCCTCCGTCTCCAGGCAGAGCTGGCGCAGCTCCGGCGTCAGCGGCGAAAGGTCTCCAAAAAACTTCATCTTGACCCGGTCCCGCTCCATCTTGGCGATGGCTTCCAGCAGATACTTCTTCAAAAGTCCCATGATGGCCGAAATCTCCTCCATGGGACGGCGCCAGTTTTCCGTGGAAAAGGCGTAAACCGAGAGATACTCCAATCCGATGTCCTTGCAATAGGTGGCGATGGTGCGGAAGGTCTCGGCGCCGGCGGCGTGTCCCGCCGTGCGAGGCAGACCGCGCCGTTTGGCCCAGCGGCCGTTCCCGTCCATGATGATGGCGACATGCCTGGGCAGGTGTTCAAAATCCACCTGAGACGGCGCTTCCCGTTTGGGCTGAAAAAGTGCCATGGCTTCTATCCTCTTATCCTAATCAATTCAGAATTTGAGTGCGGGGCGTCGTACGCCCCGCACCGCAGTGATTCCATGTGAGCCAGGGTCAGACCGCCATCAGTTCGGCTTCCTTCTTGGCCGCCAGCTCGTCGATCTGCTTGCAGCGGCGCTCGGTCAGGTCCTGCATCTCCTTCTCATATTCCTTCAAATCGTCCTCGGTGATCTCCGCCTTCTTCTTCATGGCCTTATAGGTCTCCACCGCGTCCCGGCGGATGTTCCGAATGGCCACCTTGCCGTTTTCGGCGTATTTGCGCACCTGCTTGGTGAGCTCCCGGCGGCGCTCCTCGGTCAGCTGGGGGAAGGCCAGACGAATCACGCGGCCGTCGTTCTGGGGGTTGATGCCCAGGTCGGAGGTCTGGATGGCCTTCTCAATGGCTCTGAGGATGGAGCTGTCCCAGGGCTGGATGGCCAGGGTCCGGGGGTCGGGCGAGGAGATGGACGCCACCTGGTTGATGGGCGTGGGGCTGCCATAGTAATCCACGGTGATCTTGTCCAGCACCGCCGCGTTGGCCCGGCCGGCGCGCACCGCGGCAAAGTCGCTCATGATGACCTCGATCGTCTTTTGCATCTTCTGGTCGTACGGCTTGTGGATCTCATTCATCTCACTTTTCCTCCTTTACAATGGTACCGATCTGTTCGCCCATCACCGCGCGGAGAATGTTCTTGGGGTCCTTCAGCGCGAAGAGGAGCACGGGGATCTTGTTGTCCATCGAGAGACTGGTGGCGGTGAAGTCCATGACCTGCAAATGCTGCGCCAGCACATCGTCATAGGAAATGAAGTCATACTTCACGGCGTTGGGGTCCTTGTTGGGGTCGGCGCTGTACACGCCGTCGATGTTCTTGGCCAGCAGGATGATGTCCGCGTCGATCTCGGCGGCGCGGAGCACAGCCGCCGTATCGGTGGAGAAAAACGGGTTGCCGGTACCGCAGCCGAAAATGACCACGCGGCCCTTTTCCAGGTGCCGGATGGCGCGGGAGCGGATATAGGGCTCGGCAATGGCCCGCATCTCGATGGCGGTCTGCACACGCACCTCCACGCCCATCTGCTCCAGCACGTCGGCCAGAGCCAGGCAATTCAAAGTGGTGGCCATCATGCCCATGTGGTCGGCACGGGTGCGCTCCATCCGGCCGGCGCCGTCCTTGACGCCCCGCCAGAAGTTGCCGCCGCCCACGACGATGCCCACCTGGACCCCCATCTGGGTACACTCCTTGATGACCTCGCAGACCTCGCCGATGACGCCGAAGTCCAGACCTCTGGACGCCTCGCCGGCCAACGCCTCACCACTGATTTTCAAAAGAATCCGCTTGTACTGCGGCTCGCTCATACATTCAGCCCCTTCCATGGCATTTGTCTTTTGCTATTCTATAATATTTTTATCCCTTTGCATAGTGCTTGACAAAAACTTTTTACAATTTGTTCGCAACTTCCCGCCCTCAGAGCAGCTCTTTCAGCGCGGACAGCAGCGCGTCCATCTCCCCGTCGGTCCCCACGCTGATGCGCAGATAGCGGGAGATCCGGGGCTGATCCCACCAGCGGACCAGCACGCCCTTACTCCGCAGACCGTCCAGCAACTCCTTGCCGCCGTGGGCGGGATGGGACGCAAAGAGGAAATTGGCCTGGGACGGACAGACCGTGAAGCCCAGCGCCTCCAGCTCCGCCGCCACGCGGGTACGGGTGTGCATGACCTTCCGGCGGTTTTCCTGAAAATAAGCCTCGTCCTCCACCGACGCCAGCGCCCCAGCCTGGGCCAGCCGGTCCACGGTGTAGGAGTTAAAGGAATTTTTTACGCAGTTCAGACCGGCGATCAAATTGGCGCTGCCGATGGCGTAGCCCACCCGCAGACCGGCCAGCGCCCGGGATTTGGACATGGTGCGCACCACCAGCAAATTGGGGTACCGGTCCAGCAGCGCCAGCGCGGACTCCGCGCCGAAATCCACGTAAGCCTCGTCAATGACCACCGCCGCCTCCGGATTGCCCGCCGCCAGACGCTCGATCTGGTCCAGACACAGGGCCCGGCCGGTGGGCGCGTTGGGGTTGGGCAGGAGCACGCCGCCGTTTTCCCCCAAAAAAGCCTCCACCGGGACGGTGAAATCCTCGTTGAGGGGAATGAGCCGGTAGTCTACCCCGTACAGAGCGGCATAGACCGGGTAAAAGCTATATGTGATGTCGGGGAATACCACCGGCTTGCCGCCGCAGAAAAAGGCCTGAAAGCACAGGGCCAGCACCTCGTCGGAGCCGTTGCCCACAAAAACCTGCTCCGGCGTGACCCCGTGATAGGCCGCCAGCGCCGCCCGCAGCTGGGTACACTCCGGGTCCGGATAGAGCCGCAGCCCCTCCCCGGCCGCCGCCTGAATGGCCGCCGTCACGCCGGGCGCGGGCGGATATGGATTTTCATTGGTGTTGAGCTTGATGAACGTACGCCCCTTGGGCTGTTCACCCGGCGTGTAGGGCACCATGTCCCTGATCCGTTGGCTCCAAAATTCTTTCATTGTGCTCCCTCGTTCCGCTTGATCTTCCTGATGCTCTTCTCCGCCTTGCTGCGGGGAATCATCAGCTCGTGTCCACAGCCCTGACAGCGCAGGCGGAAATCCATTCCCACCCGCAGCACCAGCCATTCCCGGCTGCCGCAGGGATGGGATTTCTTCAGCTCCAGCACATCGCCGACCCGGACGTCCATCTGACCCCACCTCGCCTTTCTCTGTTCTTTGCCGGACATGGTTACCATTATAAATTCCCTTTCCGCCGCTGTCAATTCCGGAAGGCGGGGCGCATATAGTGGTATCCCATCCCACCCGCCGGCGGGAAACGGAAGGCGGGACCGTTTTGCAGCTATGGCGCGTCTCCGCCCAAGAAAGGATCTGGTCGTTTTGAATGGATATTATCCCACCGAAGGCACCCTGATCGCCGCCCCGGAAAACCGCGCCGCCTGCGCCTCCCTGGAGGGGCTCCGCCAGGCCATGGACCGGGAGACCCTTCTGGAGGGCACCGCCCTCCTCTGCGACGCCGACCACAATCTCATCGTATCCCTTGGAAACGGACGCACCGGCTTCATGCCGCGGGAGGAGACCGCCCTGGGCATTGCCGACGGCTCTACCCGGGACATCGCCATCCTCTCCCGGGTGGGACGGCCCGTCTCCTTCCTGGTGGACGGCTTGCAGGGCGAAAGCGGCCGGATCGTCCCCCGGCTCTCCCGCCGCCGCGCCCAGCAAAAGGCCCTGGACCGCCTGCTGGACGCCCCGGCCGGCACCGTCCTCCCCGCCGTGGTCACCCACCTGGAGCCCTTCGGCGCCTTTGTGGATCTGGGCTGCGGCGTCACCTCCATGATCGGGATTGAACATATCTCGGTCTCCCGCATCCCACACCCCGCCGCCCGCTTCGCCGTGGGGCAGTCCATCCGGGCGGTGGTGCTGGACCGGGACCGGGAAAAAGGCCGCATCTACCTGACCCACCGGGAGCTGCTGGGCACCTGGTCGGAAAACGCCGCCCCCTTCCGCCCCGGTATGACGGTCCCGGGCATCGTACGGGGCATCAAGCGCTACGGCGTATTCATCGAGCTGGCGCCCAACCTGGCCGGTCTGGCCGAGCTCCACCCGGGCTTGCAGGAGGGCGACCGGGTCTCGGTATACATCAAGGCCATCCTCCCCCAGCGGATGAAGCTCAAGCTGCTGGTCATCGGCGTGCTTCCCCCCGCGCCGCCCCCTCCCCTCACCTACTTTATTCGGGAGGGACGGCTCACCCATTGGAAATACGCCCCCGAGGGCTGTACGCGGGTGGGAGCGGAAACGGTCTTTCTCGATTGATCCGCCCGCAAAAGGGCCGGGATACGGCATTCGTTCCGTATCCCGGCCCTCTCTTATGTCCGATTTCTTACCGTCTCAGCCGCAGACCGGTACGCCGGCCTCCAGCAGCTTGCTCAGCGCGTCACGGTCGCCCACCAGCGTCACATCCGGATGGAGCTGGAGCACCGAGGCGGGCACATCCCGGGTCACCCGGCCGCAGAAGGCCTGGTACACCGCCTCCGCCTTATCCGCTCCGCTGACCACCATCAGAATCCGGCGGGCCCGCATGATGTTCTTGATACCCATGGTCAGCGCCTGACGGGGCACATCCTCCCGCCGCTCGAAAAAGCGGGTGTTGGCGTCGATGGTCCGGTCCGTCAGGGTCACCAGATGGGTCTCCAGGCCAAAATCGTCCCCCGGCTCGTTGAAGGCGATGTGTCCGTTGTGCCCCATCCCCAGCAGCTGGAGGTCAATGCCGCCCAGATCGTGGATGAGCTGGTTGTAGCGCTCGCACTCCCGCTGGGCGTTGTCCGCCAGACCGTTGAGCACATGGGTGTTTTCCGGGCGGATGTCGATGTGGTCGAAAAGATTGCTCTGCATGAAATAGCGGTAGCTCTGCTCATGCCAGGGAGAAAGGCCGTAATACTCGTCCAGATTCACCGAACGGATCTCGGCAAAGCTCAGGTCCCCCTTTTTATACCACTCCACCAGCTGCCGGTAGGCGCCCACCGGGGTGCCGCCCGTAGCCAGGCCCAGAACGCTGTCCGGTTTGGTGATGACCTGGGCGGAAATGATATTGGCCGCCCGACGGCTCATGGCCTCATAATTTTCGGCACAGTAAACTCTCATCGTTTGTTTCCTCCTGCTTCAAACAAGAACTGAGTGCGGCAGTTCAGACCGGTCCGTCCTCCGGGCTGTCCTCAATTTCGCCAAAGAACCCTTCTGTCTGTCCCGCTCTCGTTGTATGGATTGTACAATTTTCAAATTGCCTTGTCAATAGCGGCGGCCATTGTTTCGCCACTGGTCCAGACAGCGGAGGACCTCCGGCGTCAGCAGCAGCAGCGCCGTCAGATTGGGGAGGGCCATTAGCCCCGTCCAGATGTCCGCCAGCTCCCACACCGACCGGAGCTCGCCCACGCTCCCCGCCACGATGGCCCCCAGAAAGGCCAGCCGGTAAAGCCGCCGCCCCCGCGTCCCCCCCAGCAGATAGGACAGGCTCCGTTCACCGTAATAGCTCCACCCCACCAGCGAGGTGAAGGCAAAGAGCAGCAGACTGGCCGCCACCAGCGCCGTACCGCCGCCGCCCAGCGCCGACGCGTAGGACGCCGCCGACAGCGGCGCGCCCAGCATGGCGTCCGATACCCGCCCCTCCGTCAACGCCGCCAGCGCCGTTCCGGGATCGTACACCCCCGCCGTCAGGATCACCAGAGCCGTCATGGTACACACCAGCATCGTGGCCACAAAAACCTCTAAAATGCCCCACATCCCTTCCTCCGCCGGTTGGTCCACATCGGCCGCCGCATGGGCGATGGCCGACGATCCCACCCCCGCCTCATTGGTGAATACCCCCCGGGCAACGCCGTAGCGCAGCGCCGCCGTCAGGCCGTAGCCCACCC
>NZ_JACLZC010000002.1 GCF_016901735.1 Pseudoflavonifractor phocaeensis
ACGGCAAAGTGGAACGCAGCCACCGGGAGGACCAGAAACGCTTTTACTCCTGCCACAGTTTTTACTCCCTGGACGATTTTTCCAAGCAACTTGCTGTCCACAACCGCCGTTCAAACAACTTTCCCATGAGGCCCCTGGGCTGGCTTTCTCCCTCTGAGTTCACTGTCCAATATGTTTGACAAACCTACAACGATTTTTTCGCAGTGCAATCCAATTTCATACCTTATATATAAAAAGGAGATTCTTATGCCAGCGTATCAATTACAAATTAAACAGGTGGTGGACTATCCACGTTGTCGGATTTACCGACAGTTTATCCATCGTCTGATAGATGACCGGAGCATTCGCGCAAGCGGCGGCTCCGGCCTTTTTTATTATACCGTGCTTTGCAGCTTTGCAAACTTCCGCACCTCATACCGGCGCATTGATGGCATCAGCTACACCGTCTACCCCGGCGAATGGGTCTGTACGCTCAAAGAACTATCCCAATGGTTTCGGACTCGTTTTCAGTGTCAGGCACTTTCCATTTTGGGTTTGCTTCAACAGCGGCACCTCATTGACTTTTCCTCTCTGGGGCGCGGAAATGTGATCCGCTATAAAATCCGGAACTGGGCCCGGCATAACACAGTTCTGGAGTATAACGCTCCCTGTCAAAAGGACACCGGTTTTTTCTTTCTGCCGGTATCCATCGTTACTGATCTGATCAGCTCTGACCGCTGTTCTGAAATGGACATCGTGCTGGATCTATGGGTCTCAGCCATCTACAACGACAGTCAAGTGCAGGGGTCGGCGCTTGGGCCTGTAGCCTATTTTCGCAACGGCACCGGCAACCCTTTGGTCACCTATACGGAACTTGCTGCTCGCTGGGGCCTTTCTCGGGCCACTGTTGGCCGTATTCTTAAAAAGCTGTCCGCCTTGGACTATATTTCCCTCATGTCCTTCCCCGGCCGCCACGGCAGTGTGATCTATCTTAAAAACTACTTGTCCACCATGTTTGAAATATCTGATGTGATGGTGGACAAAGAGGAGGTCGCTATGACACTCAATATCCGTCTGGAGCTTCCTGCGGAGGGCTGTGTTGACCAGGAAGAGCCCACCATGGAGCATGAGGTCATCGTTTCAGACGAACTCTCCAGCGTTTCAAAATCTCACATTGAAATCATCCTGCAGAAAATGGCGCAAATCCTGATGGCACAAGGGATTTCGTGCTTTGGATGCTCCCTCTCTCACTACAAGTTATATCCTTTATCGGGCGACTGCCGGGAAGAATTACTACCCCGCGCGCGCGAGCAAACGGTGCTGCGCTTAGGCCTGGCTGTGTTGTGCGGCAACAAGCAGGTCGCAAGTTTTGAACTTACTCTCAACCCCATTGTTGAAAACAAATAAGGAGGCATAACCATGAAGAATTTTGACGAAAAGAATGTTGCTGAAAACCCGCTGTACCACGATACCTGGAAGCTGCTGAAAAAATACCGTGATGTGGTTTGGAGCCTGGAGCTGTCTGTTCAGCATGTCCGGACAAAATTTGAGATCGAGTATGGCACTTCCATCGAGGATTTTCTGGATTCTGTCTACCTTGCCGGCGCCGATCTGGCGGGCAGCGATATTGAGCATCACGCCAAGTGCATTGAGCGCAGCCACAAAATGCTGAAATTGCTGGATTCGGCAGTCGATCTGCTCCGCACTAGGCACAAGAACGGTGAAGCATACTACTGGCTTCTGTACTACTCTTTCCTCTCCCCCCAGCAGCTGAAAAATGTGGAGGAGATCATCGAGAACCTGCGTCCTCATATCCGGGATATTTCCTTCCGCACCTATTACCGTAAGCGGCGGGAGGCCATTGAAGTCCTCAGTTCCGTGCTGTGGGGATATACCTCCAAGGACAGCCTGGATGTGCTGGAGCAATTTTTCCCAGACTTGAAGGCCGGCGAAAACAAGCAGGGCAAATAATTGGCACATATCGGGAAAATAATTGGCGCGTTTCTGCCCTTGAGGCGTAAATCTCAATGTGTTAGACTGAATATACTCAAACTTGCACCCAAAACCGAATACGGACAGAGAACAGCGCCTTTTTCCGAGGTGCTTTTTTTCTGTCCAAACGGCCGTCCGGCCCGGGAATAAGCCCGCATCTGTAAATCAGGTGTGGGCTTATTCTTTGCTTTTTGAGCAACGATCATCACATTTGGATTGGAGGTCCTCAAACATTGAAGAAACTGAAACTTCCCCAGCCGAAGCGGAAAGATGCTGACCGCACGCCTCAGCATCATTTTTCCGCTGCCAAACTCGCCTACATGGCTTTTCTCTGTGTCACGATGTCGCTGGTTTTCTGTCAGCCGGCCTTCGCTGCAACCGATGTTTGGTCTAAAGCCAAAGAGATCATGCAGGATGTCTACACGCAGATCGTCGCCATTTCCACCATTGCGGCCATTGTTACCGCCTCGGTCGCCCTGCTGTTGATGAACTTCTCCCGCTCCGGCCGGACCGTCGATGAAAGCCGTGCTTGGCTGAAGCGCATCTGTATCACCTGGGCGATCCTCAACGGATTGGGCTTTATCATGGCTTATGTGACGCCTCTGTTTGCCGGCGGTCAGTGGGCTGGATGACAGAGACAACTCTACACCCGCTGGAAGGAGGCGTAATTTATGGGTATCCTGGATGGCATCGTTGAATGGATTGCAGAGCAGATCATGGCAGGTCTTGACCTTGTGACTACTTCGGTTTTGGGCGCGCTTGGTTGTGACATGACCGTTTTTCTGCGCTATTTCCCCGCCGTAGAGACGATGTATGGGATTTTTGTAGCTCTGGCTGTCGGTCTGATTTTGCTCAACTGGGTATGGCAGCTATTTAAGAATTTTGGTCTGAGCGCCGGTATCGAGGCAGAAGATCCTGTGAAGCTGAGCATCCGCTCGGTTCTCTTCATTCTGCTGGCACTTTTTTCAGACGAGATCATCAACACAATACTGACCATCGGCGGCACCCCGTACCGCTGGATCATGGACTCGGAACTGCCGCCCCTCAGCTTTGCTGATTTCAATTCGGTGATGCTGGTGATCATCGGTGTATGTGCCAATGGAGCTGTGGCCTTGATCACTTTGATTCTGGTCATCATTTTGGCATGGAACTATCTGAAACTGCTGCTTGAAGCAGCAGAACGCTATGTATTGCTTGGTGTGCTGGTGTATACCGCACCAGTCGCTTTTGCGATGGGGGCGAGCCAGACCACATCAAACATCTGGAAATCCTGGTGTCGGATGCTGGGCGGACAGATTTTTTTGCTACTTATGAACGCTTGGTGTCTGCGCCTATTTACGAGCATGGTTGGTTCTTTTATCTCCAACCCGCTTTCGCTTTAAGGAGGGGCGTAATGAAAAAACTCAGAAGAATTCTGTTCCTTGCGCTCATGGTTGGCCTTCTTGCCTGCCTGTGCTGCCAACCCGCTTTTGCCGCCGTTACAGAGGAAGAAGTGCAGGCGCAGGTAGACGCCGTAGGCAAAGAAGCAGTATCCGGCAATGTCCTGATTTGGTTCATGTGTGCGATTGGTTTTCTCAAAGTATCACAGAAAATCGACTCCTTCATGGCAAGTCTTGGGGTCAATGTAGGCCATACCGGCGGCAGTATGTTGGCGGAGGCCTTAATAGCCGCCCGGGGCTTCAGTGGATTCAAGAGCTTTTCCAGCCACCATTTCGGTGGTGGGCACAGCAGCAATTCCACTCATGTGAATGCAGGCGGCGGCGGCTTTGGTGCCGGCTTTGCCGGCGGCGGTTTGGCCGGGGTAATTGGCCGGAAGGTCACGAACAATGCGGTAAAAACAGCAACAACTCCCTCAGAAACAAAATCCTCCGGCCTTGCTGGTCTCGTAGGCGGTGCTGCAGGGGGTATCGGCGGCCACATCTATACTTCGTCCGTCAGCAAGGGCGGCAATTTCGCCAACAATGTGATTGGTTCTGTTGCCACCGGGAACATCACCCAGATGGGGACGATTTCCGGTGAGAAAGCCGTTGACGCTCTTCACTCTTACATGGGGCACGCTGCTTTGGAAGCCGGCGCTGAAAACATTCCCCAATACCAGAATGTTGAGATCGGCGGCGGGCGTATCACAGGCACCGAAGTTACCGCCGAGCATCCGGAGGGTATCGCTTTCGGAATGTATCATGCAGATCAGTATGTTGCACCCGAGGGCCAATACACAACGGTTCATTCCGCCGACGGTGCGGCATGGTATAAGCAATACGCTGTTGACACTGTAGAGAAATCCCCCTACATGGCGCCGGATGGTTCGATAGCCTACAACGAGTCAATCGTCAAAAAGCTGCCCCCCACTCCCCGCAGAAAGGACAGGCTCTAAATGGATGAAGAAAAAAAGACTGGTCTTGCCGACGCTGTGGAAATCGGAGCATCCGCCGCCCACACGATAAAAGGTGCCATTAAGGCAGGCAAGGCAATTTTCGGTGCCGCAAAAGGAGCTGCTGCCGGCGGCCCGTATGGTGCCGTGGCCGGGACCGTTTGGGCCGGACGCAAGCACATCGGCAAGATCATTGCCGTCATTATCATTTTGCTTTTGCTCCCGGTACTGTTTATTCTGATGCTCCCGGGGCTTATCTTTGGAGGTCTGGTTAACGCCTTTTCTCCTGCAGATTCCGAAGCCCCTGTTCTCAACAGCGAGACAGCTATCGTGGAAAACGCCAATGACATCACATTCACCATCAATTCCATTCTGGGCGAGGCGCTGGATGATGTGATGGCCCGGATCGAGGAAGATTTTGCTTCGTCTGGTGCTGACCACACGGAGATCAAGAACTCCTATTCCTCCGGCCCTGTTTTCAATGCCAATCTCATCATCTCTCAGTATTGTGCGGCCCGGGATGAGGATTTTGAAAGCATTTCACTGGATGATTTGGCCGCTGTTCTCCGGGATAATAAGGAACACCTGTATTCCTACACCAGTGTCCAGGAATCCCGTGAGGTTACTACCGAGGACCCGGAAACCGGCGAGAAAACCACCACTACCGAAACATGGAGCATTTACACGATCCGGTATAACGGTGAATCCTATCTTGCGGACCATGTTTTCGCACTCACGGATGAACAAAAGGAGCTTGCCTCTGACTACGCTTCTAACCTAAGCACCTTTTTGGGTGATGGGTTGCTCCAGAACATGACAGAGTGGACCGGAAACAGCATCCCCTCTCTTGGGGATGTAACCTTTACCGATGGTGTGACACCGGTGGTGTACTATAACCAGCTGGATGTTCGCTATGCCAGCCAGCCTTACGGAACTGACAACATTGGCGGCTACGGCTGCGGGCCGACCAGCATGGCAATCGTAGTGTCTTCCCTTACGGACGATACGGTTGATCCCGTGGAGATGGCGCAGTGGTCCTATGAAAATGGATACTGGTGTGACAACAGCGGCTCCTATCACGCCCTGATTCCTGCCGCAGCAGAAGCCTGGGGACTGCCGGTATCCGGCTGTACGACATCCGAGCCGCAGCGCATCGTCGATGCTCTTTCCGAGGGAAAGCTGGTTGTGGCAATCATGGCCGAAGGGCATTTCACTTCTTCCGGCCATTTCATCGTTCTCCGAGGCGTAAAAGACGGTCAAATCATGGTGGCAGACCCGGCCAGCTATAAGCGCAGTGAGCAGCTTTGGGATCTGTCCATTATCTTAAACGAGGCCAGCCGTCGTGCAGGGGCCGGCGGTCCGTTCTGGATTATCGGTTGACCTTCCTTCGGTTGCGGAAATGAGGTATGTATGAGCAACAAAAACGACCATGATATTTATATCATACCGCCGAATTTCATTGAATCAGGCACATTTTTCGGCGGTATGTTCCGTGCGTGGAATGTTATTGAGGCCGGTATCCTGGCTTTTGCCATCGGGGTGCCGGTCTTCATGTTTGTTCCGTTCGGGTTGACGACCCGCATTATCATTTTGTGCCTGACCGCCCTTCCTGCGGCTCTGGTCGCATTGATCGGCATTTCTGGCGAGAGTTTGTCGGAATTTCTGATTATCTTTTTGAAATACCTGCGGAATCGCCGCATCGTCGGCGGCGACGGTCAGCAGCCGAATGAGCAAGCGTCCCCTATAAAACGCCCCGGCAGACATCTCAAGCAGAGGGCTCCAAAGGAAAAGGAGTCTCGGCCTCCGAAGCGCAGGCGTTCCAGTGAAGCGGATTTCCCAGCTGAGTTTGACGAGGTTCGCAGTTACGAGATTCGTGAGAAGCTCCGGCCCAAGAAAAAGCCGAAGAAAGAACTTTCGTCCAAAAAAGCGAAGAAAAAGCCCAACAAGCGGAAGGAGAAGGCACGTCCGCCCAAGCGCCCCGCTCATATCAAAGAGCAGCCGCCCGCCTGCCTTAATCCGGTGGCAGACTATCTTCCCATTGAAAAGGTCCAGAACGGCATCATCTACACCAAAGACCACCGGTATGTCAAGGTGGTCGAGGTGGTTCCCATCAACTTTATGCTCCGCAGCGCAAGAGAGCAGCGCAATATCATCTACTCTTTTGTGTCGTATCTGAAAATCTCTCCCGTCAAGCTGCAAATCAAGGTGCTGACCCGTCGGGCGGACATCAACCGTCATTTGGACACAGTACGCAGGGAAATGGCGCAGGAGGAAAACGAGCAGTGCCGCCTGATGCAAGAGGATTATCTAAACTTTGTGCAGCAGATCGGCGCCCGGGAAGCTGTCACACGGCGCTTTTTCCTGATTTTTGAGTATGAGCCCTGGAACAACACACGGCGTTCGGAACAGGAAGAGGAAGCTATTCAGTTCCTGCAAAGTGCCGTACATACTGCATCCAATTACCTCCGGCAATGCGGTAATGAAGTGATTATCCCCGAAAACGAGGACGAATTTACGGTTGATGTTCTTTATAATCTCCTCTGCCGAAACGAGAGCGCCATCAAACCGCTGGCACTCCGGGCACAGGAGGTTGTTGCACAGTATGCGGCAAAAGGCCGGGAAAGCGAGATTGACCATATCCCTGCAGCCGAGTTTGCCGCTCCCAAGAGTATTGATTTTACTCATGGGCGCTATCTGTGCATAGACGGGCTGTACTACGCCTATTTGCTGATTCCGTCGGATGGTTATAAGACGCAGGTTCCCGCCGGATGGCTGAGTTTAATCGTCAACGCCGGCGACGGCATCGACATGGACATGTTCCTTTCCAGGCAGCCCAAAGAGCGCATCATCCAGCGGGTAGGCCAGCAGCTCCGCATCAATCGTTCCAAAATCAAGGACGCGAGCGACACCAACACTGATTTTGACGACATCGACGGTGCCATCCGAAGCGGCTATTTTCTGAAGGAAGGTCTTGCCAACAACGAAGACTTCTACTATCTGAATCTGTTGATTACCGTTACTGCCCCTACTGAGGAAGATTTGGAATGGAAGGTCAGCGAGATGAAAAAGCTTCTGCTTTCGCAGGATATGGATGTCCGCTCCTGCCATTTTCGTGAGGAGCAGGCATTTCTCTCCGCGCTCCCGCTGGTATCCATGGAGAAAGGGCTTTTTGAGCGTGGCAAGCGCAACCTGCTGACTGGCGGCGCTGCAAGCTGCTACCCCTTCACTTCCTTTGAGATGTGTGACGACAACGGCATCCTTTTGGGGGTCAACAAGTACAACAGTTCCCTCATCATCGTGGATATTTTCAATTCCGCGATTTACAAAAATGCCAACATTTCGATTTTAGGTACCAGCGGCGCAGGCAAAACATTCTCTCTGCAGCTCATGGCGTTAAGGATGCGACGCAAGAATATTCCTATTTTTATCATTGCACCTTTGAAGGGCCATGAGTTTCACCGGGCCTGCGCCAATGTGGGCGGGGAATTTATTCAGATTTCCCCGGCAAGCCCTCACTGCATCAATGTTATGGAGATCCGCAAGGTTGATCGGTCTGCCAACGAACTGCTGGACGGCCCCGGAATCCAGCTTTCTGAATTGGCGGCAAAAGTCCAGCAGCTGCACATCTTTTTCAGCCTGCTCATTCCCGATATGAGCCATGAAGAGCGTCAGCTTTTGGACGAAGCGTTGATCCGCACTTACAATGCAAAGGGCATCACGCATGATAACGCTTCACTGGATGACCCAACCAATCCGGGTCAGTACCGGGAAATGCCGGTGCTGGGCGACCTGCATGAGATTCTGAAAGCTACGCCGGAAACTACCCGCATGGCTCATATTCTCAACCGTCTGGTTCACGGTTAGGCCAGTACATTTAACAAGCAGACCAATGTAAGTCTGGATAACAAATATACCGTGCTGGACATTTCCTCGCTCACCGGCGATCTGCTGACTGTAGGGATGTTTGTGGCACTTGATTTCGTGTGGGACCGGGCAAAGGCCGACCGCACAGAAGAAAAAGCCATCTTCATCGATGAATGCTGGCAGCTCCTTTCCGGCGCCGGCGCCACAGGCACACGGCTGGCCGGCGATTTCCTTTTGGAGATTGCGAAAACGATACGTGGGTATGGAGGCTCGGCGGTCTTCGCGAGCCAAGACCTCAACGATTTCTTCAATCTGGATGAAGGTCGCTTTGGCAAAGGTATCATCAACAACAGCAAGACTAAGATCATTCTTAATCTGGAGGATGATGAAGCGGAACGGGTTCAGGAGACCCTGCATCTGTCCGATGCGGAAACGATGGAGGTCACCCATTTTGAGCGCGGCAATGGCTTAATCTCGACCAACAACAATAATGTCATGGTTTAGTTTAAGGCCAGCCCTCTTGAGAAAGACCTGATTACCACCGACCGGCGTGAGCTTCGTGAAATTCTGGAGCGCAAGCGCCGTGAGCACTCTACTTCTACATAAAAAATTGTATCCAAAGGGAGGTGTGTTCCACCTCCCTCTACTTCGCGGAGTAGTGTTAAAGAACACAGTTGGATGCTTTACCAACAGACGGCGGGGCAGTACCGCCCTCCGCAACCATTTTTTGAGGTGAGTCCAATGTACTGGGATGATAAAAGAAGCAAATCATAACTCTGAGGTGATATAAAGCGAATTCAAAAGTTTTTTCAAGCAAGTTGGCGGCAACGAAGGCAATAAATGCAAATACAATATCCGATTAGATACCTACGGTTGCGGCTGTCAGCACAACTGCAATTACTGCTATGCTCGTTCACTGCTCCATTTTCGCGGATTATGGGATGCCGAACATCCTCGTGTTGCAGACATTGAAAAGATTCGACGGAAAATTCAAAGCCTGCCCTCCGGCAGTATTATCAGACTGGGTGGTATGACCGACTGTTTCCAACCTTGTGAGCTTCAATACCATCTTACTTATCAGGTTATAAAAGAAATGAACCTGCATCGGATCGGCTACCTCATTGTTACAAAATCAGCTCTTCTAACTTTACCGGAATACTTGGAAGTTCTGGACAAAGAGCTGGCTCATATCCAAATTACTGTAACCTGCTTGGATAACGAACGAACAGCCCAATATGAAAAAGCCAGTCCTCCCTCTCAGCGCATCCATGCCATACAAACTCTACAGTCACGCGGTTTTGATGTAGCAATTCGTCTGAGTCCTCTTATCGAAGAATACATGGACTTTGATGCTCTTAATTCGTTGGGTATTGAACGATGCGTTATTGAATTTTTGCGTGTCAATTCCTGGATTAAGCAGTGGTTTCAAGGTGTGGATTTTTCCCGATACCTTGTGCGGCAAAGTGGTTATTGGCATCTTCCTTTGGAAGAAAAGCAACGTATTGTAGAAAAAATACATATTCCCCAAAAAACGATTTGTGAGGATGTAACGGAGCATTATCAGTTCTGGAGAGATTTTGTCAATCCGAACAAGGAAGATTGTTGCAACCTTCAGAAGATAAATCCCTGATATATTTACTTCTGTTATTTTCAAAAGCGTCAGGAAGGCGTATCAATGGCGTCTTCCTGACGCTCCAACATCTAAAAGGCGCTCTGATGACGCCTTTTGGCGTCAAAAAAGGAGGTGAGCTCATGAAGACCAGGGCTGAAATCTACGGAAATGAAGCTGCAACGCTGCTGCGGACGGTGACTATGTATCCTGGTCTCAGCCAGCAGCAGCTTCTTTGCTTTCACCCTGGCAAGTCTGAAACAGCGAAAGCCTTGCTTTCCCATCTGGAAAGGCAGGGCCGCATTTTCCAAAGTGATAACGGCGGATATTTTCCTGCCGGTTATTCCCCCAAAGCTGATCAGGCGCTTATCAAGGCGGTGTGGGTCCTTTTGGATTTCATTCAGCAGGCTGATTATCATGCACCTGCGGAGTTTCCTGTCAAACTGGTCTTTTTCGCCGACGGGGAGCTGTATGAAGTCGCCTATGTCGCCCATGGACAGGAAGCGTTAGTCTGTCATGCCCTACGGGGCAACAAGGGCGGTAGCCGCCGCATCATCGTGGTCGATTCTCCGACACAGATTGCCAAAATCGACTGTCCCGACATATCCGGTTTTTGCACCGTATCCCAAGATGGACAAACCCAGTATTTCAAGAAAGCAGGAGGCACATGATTTTTGGACCGAAAACTGATTTCCCGCAGAATAGGGAGCATTCTCGACGATATATCCCGTTTGAGTAATGCGCTGTATGCGATGGACACAACAGACATCCAACGCTATCCCGATAATTACGAAATTCTCTCTACCGATGCTGCGCTTCGGGCGGAACGGATCGCCTGCCGGCTGCGGCATTTGATATATTCCAGCACCTCCATCCAGAAGGGAGAGTATCTCCAATCCGCCAGCGTGGCGCAGGGCATCTCGATAACCTATGAAAACGGGGTCCTGGAAGTGACCCTTCCCGGGCTTCTCCCGAAGCGCCGGCAACGGCAAAGTTCCGAGTTCCTGTTAGACCCGCTCTATTTCGCTCTGGAGCAGTACGCAAAGGAACAGCCTCTCCCCCATTACCGGAATTGTGTTGTCTGCTTTGCCCAAGTTTACGATCAAACACTTTCCACCAGGCGGGTGCGTGATTATGACAATCTGGAGGAAAAGCAGTTACTGGATCTGTTGTCCACCTTTGTGATGGCCGATGATACCGGTTTGCTATGCGACGCCTATAATACCACAGAGCTGGGAGAGCAGGACTGCACCAAGATCTTTGTCATGGAAAAAAAGCGGTTTCCCCAATGGCTTGCAGAGCGCAAAGAGAGCTTGAAAACCATCTCGGATTTTTGAGCCTTTTGGCCCTTATTTTTCCCGACATACCTTGATGGCACAAAAAAGCCCGGATTTTCAACGCTTCCAGACTTGCGCCACCGTAGAATTTTACCGAAGTTCTCAGTCATCACGGTAAAAAAACAATTCACAAGGGAGGTGATCACTTGGGAAAAGCAGCCGGACATTTCCACAGCCGGACACGCTCCCATTCCGGCTTCTGGCGTTGACGGCCATCTCTGGAGAGTTCCCCACCAGCCAGCTCAACCGTCTCCCAGCCAGTCCTTACTATTTGGAGTCGGTTGTGACCGATCTGAAAAAGAGCGGGCTACTCCGCACCTATTACCGAGACAAACTCCGCGGCTATCGTTTAGGCGTTCGCGCCAAAAACAGGCTGCTGGACAACTGGCCTGAGCGTTTTGCTCCCTATCTGACAGGCGATACCGACACCAACCGGCTGAAAAGCGAGATTGGGCGTCGGCTTCGTCTTCACCGTCTGGCAGAAACCTATGTCACGATGGACAATGCTGGGGTGGGACTTTTCCAAGATGAAAAACCAAAGGTTTTTGCCCCGCAGGGCTATTCCGATGGGGCCGTGGAGCACCCCTCATTTTACAGTTCCCGTGAAGTCAAGGAGATGGGGGTGGATACCACGCAGATCCGCAGTTCTCGCTTCACTGGGGTGCTCCTTACCTCCAGCGGCATCTATGTTACTTACAACAGCAGCGCAGCTCTGATGAAATGGCGCTACAAGTCCGAGATGCGGGTAAAGGCTCTGATGTGGAGCGTTCTGTGTCAGCAGCGCCTCGCCGGGCAATACAATGCAGACGCTGTGCAGGGGGTCGTTCTGGGGGAAAGCATGGAACTCGCTTACCAGATGCTGACCAGCACTGGCGGCGCCAAACATGACTATTTCATGCTGGACGGAAGCTACGACCATTTTTTCTTTTTTACCAACGACCATCAGGGAGAAGTGCTGCTGGCCTTGTTGTGCGATTGCGCCAAGACAGCGCAGCTCAACGACATCTTGAAGCAGGGCCTTACAACCGGGGCTGCGAGCCGGGCCGTCGAACACGATGCCTTTGAAGCGGATGGAACACCTGTTTTATTTTGCTACTTCTTCGATTTGCCCAGAATTGCACGCTTCAACAGCGCCCTCGATCTTATGGACAGTTCCGGGACGATCATTTGCTTTGATTTTCAGGCAGATGTGCTGCGGCGCTACTGCGGCAGCAGGGTGCGCTTTCAAACCATTGACTTCATCAAATTTGAGAGGAGGTTCTTCCCATAAACAAAAAGAAAATGATTGCCTGCCTGATGGCTGCTCCTTTGGCCATCCTCGCCATTCTCTATTCTGGCGGCTTTCTGGGGCAGATATTGGGCAATTACGCAGCTTGGAAACAGGGCGGCGGCGTTCCCGGGGACGGCACATCTCCGGTGGCGGCGTCGCCCGACTTTTTTACCTGCCTGACCTCAGTGCTGCGCCCTCCCTATGGGGTATACGGCGTCCTGATCTGCATCGGCCTGCTGGCTATCCTGCTCCTGATGGTGATGAAGATGGGCTACAGCGATACGGGCGAATATGATACCGACCGGAATTTCATCTATTCGGCCAAGGGAACCTATGGCACCTCTGGTTGGATGAGCCGCAAGGAGATGGCGGGTGTGCTCGATTTGGTGCCCGACCTTCGCAAGCATAAAGGTGTTGTGCTGGGAATGCTAGATGGGAAAGCGGTCTGCATCCCTGAAAATCCCAAAACCAACGGCAATCTGGCCGTATACGGCTCCAGCGGCAGCATGAAAACCCGATCCTTCTGCATGAACCGCATCCTGCAGGCGGTGATTCGCGGGGAATCCCTGATCATTTCTGACCCCAAAAGCGAGCTCTACGAAAAATCCAGCGAGTACCTGCGCGATCAAGGCTACTGTGTCAAGGTGTTCAATCTGGTACTCCCGGAAAACTCGGACAGCTGGAACTGCCTTTCCGAAGTGGAAGGGCAGGAACTGATGGCCCAACTCTTTGTGGATATCATCATCAAGAACACCAACAGTACCGGCAAGGGCGACCACTTCTGGGACAGCTGCGAAATGAATCTGCTGAAAGCCCTTGTCCTTTATGTGGATCAGAGTTATGCAGCGGAGAACCGCAATATCGGTGAGGTGTACCGCTTACTGACGCTGAACGGAGAGTCCGATCTCGACAATCTGTTCGATGTTCTGCCTCCCACTCATCCTGCCAAAGCTCCGTACAGTCTGTTCAAGCAGGCCAGCGATACTGTGCGCAGCGGTGTCATCATCGGTCTGGGTTCCCGCCTGCAGGTATTCCAGTCAGAACTGATCAAGAAAATTACCACCCGGGATGAAATCGATCTGGAACTGCCCGGCCAGGAGCGGTGCGCCTACTTCCTTGTTACCAGTGACCAGGACAGTACCTTTGATTTTCTGGCAAGTCTGTTTCTCTCTTTCTGCTTTATCAAGCTGGTTCGGTATGCGGACAAAAACTGTGAGGGAGGCAGGCTCCCGATTCCTGTCCACATTTTGGGAGAAGAGCTTACCGCCTGCGGCACCATCCCTGATCTCTCGCGGCGACTCAGTGTGATTCGCTCTCGCAACATTTCCATGAGCTGCGTGTTCCAAAATCTAGCGGGCCTTCAGAACCGCTACCCGCTCAATCTCTGGCAGGAAATTCTGGGCAACTGCGACGCGCAACTCTTTCCGGGCTGCACGGACGGCCTTACAGCCGAGTTTATCTCCGAGCGCACCGGTCTGGCCTCGGTGTCAGTATCCAGCAAATCCAAGCAGCTGGGCACTTGGCGCATTTCCAACTACACTCCGGAATTCCGGGAAACTTCTGGCGTTGGCAAACGGCCTGTGCTCACCCCGGATGAAGTGCTGCGATTGCCCATCACGCAGGCTCTGGTCATCATCCGCGGTCAGAAGGTACTTAAAGTTGACAAGATGGACTACTCCAAGCACCCGGAGGCGCCTAAGCTCCATTCTTGCAAAGCCTCTTCCCACATTCCTGAATGGCGGCAGATGGAGCAGGAACAGCCGGCTGCCCCTGTTGCTCCTCCCCCGCCGCCCGCCGCCCCGAAAAAGCCGGCACGAAAAAAGCCCAAGCCTTCCGCTCCTGCTGCTGACGTGAAAAAACCTGGAGCCAAACCCCCGGAGGGCATTGTTTCAACCGACAAGGATTCGATCCTTTCGTAATACACCAAATTAAGGAGGTTTTACTTATATGGCAACCAAGAAAAAGGAACTTTTGGAACAGGAGACCCCTGTTTCTAAGACCACTGCATTGGAAGATTCCCCCGTCCCCCCCGAGGATATGGCCTCTCCTGATGCCGCCCCGGTTGACGGCGAGGACCTGAACGCTCTGTTGGCCGCTATGGATCAGCCCGACAGCGCACCCCCTTCCGATGATTCCACCGGTGATTTGCCGGAGCTTACGGAAGCCGAAATGTTCGGCGATGATGCTGTGAGCAGCGACGCGGCCGCCGCCGAGGCTCCTTCTGACGAGAACACAGACTTCGAGCAGGACGATGAGGCAACGGCTGACGGCGACGGAGATCTCCCCGCAGAGGAAGACAGCGCAGGTGACGATACCGCTGCCTCTGAGCCGAATTCCCAGGCCGTCGAAGAAACGCCTGCCGCAAAGCCCAAGCGCACCTCCCGCAAGAAGAAGGTGTCGGATACCGCCGCCGAGGCGGAAACCTCTGTTCCGCAGGCAGACGCTGAGCCGCTTCCGATGGATGAGGCCCCGGCTGAGGATACTACTGCGGAGGGTGAACCCGTTTTGGAGGATGATCCCGTTCTGGTGGAGGAGCAGGTGCCTGAAGCCGCCACTCCCCGGGCGCCCGCTCGCCGGCGGAGTGTGCAGACGCGCCGTGAGCCCTCTATTCTGACCATCCGCAGCCGTGAGGATGTAGAGACGGCGGAAGACCGTGAGGATGTCATCTGGCATGAGATTCACAACGCCTACCGTACCCGCCGTATTCTGACGGGCCAGCTGGGCGGAATCGAGCAGCTGGACAACCGTAAGACGGTGGCCGTGGTGGACTACAAGGGTTTCCGCATCATCATTCCCATCAAGGAAATGATGATCAACCTGGGCCGCAGCCCTTCCGGCCAGGACTACGCCGACCTGATGCTGCGCCAGAACAAGATCCTGGGCAACATGCTGGGCGCTGACATCGACGTTGTGGTGCGGGGCATTGACTCCAAGACCCGCAGCGTGGTCGCCAGTCGCCGGGAGGCGATGATGCGTAAGCGCCAGATTTTCTACTTCGATTTGGATGCTGACGGCATGTACCGTATCTACGAGGGCCGCATTGTGCAGGCCCGTGTGATTGCTGTGGCCGAGAAAGTCATCCGCGTGGAAGTGTTCGGCGTCGAGTGCTCCATCCTGGCTCGGGATCTGGCCTGGGACTGGATTGGCGACGCCCATGAGCGGTTTGCTGTGGGCGATGAGGTGCTGGTCCGCATCCTCAGCGTGCGGCGCGAGAGTCCGGAAGACCTGAGCATCCGGGCTGACATCAAGAGCACTTCGGAAAACACCGACCGGGACAACCTGCAGAAGTGCCGCATCCAGGGCAAGTACGCCGGCAAGGTCACCGATGTCCACAAGGGCGTCGTCTATGTCAGGCTTTCCAACGGCGTCAATGCGGTGGCCCACTCCTGCTACGACTACCGGATGCCCGGGAAAAAGGATGATGTGTCCTTTGCCGTCACCCGCCTGGACATGGAGCGTGGCGTAGCCGTAGGCATCATCACGCGGATCATCCGGCAGAACCTATAATGTAAAGTCGCCTGGGATGTACTGAATGCGTACTTCCCAGGCGGTCTTTTCTCAAAGCATTCTCCTTAAATCCTTTTCTCAAAGTTTTTATTTTTAATTTTCGTTGATTTTTCACAAAAACGAGGATATAATATAAATAATCAAGGGTTTAGGAGGTTGTTTTATGCTGATTCAATTTAGTGTAGAGAACTATCTCTCCATCAAAGATAAAGTCGTTCTGTCTATGCTTGCCAGCAGAGATACTGAACATCCGGAACACCTCATTGCAGATGGAAACAAAAACTATTTGAAGTCCACTGTCATTTATGGAGCCAATGCTTCCGGAAAATCCAATGTTCTGAATGCGTTTTGGTTCATGGTTAATTATGTCCTGACTTCACATAACCAGCAGGTCCATAAGGCCATTGAACGTTCTCCCTTCAAGTTTGACCAGGAAACCCCTGTTCGCCCCAGCAGCTTCGAGGTCATCTTCACCGCCAATGGTATCCGGTATGCCTATGGTTTTTCTGTGACGGATAGAGCTGTTGTGGAGGAATATCTGTACTACTACCCCAACGGCAGACAGGCACTTATTTTTGAGCGGAAAGATACCACGGATTTTCGTTTCACAGTGGATATTGAGGAACAGAATACGCTCAAAGAGCGCACCTCGGCCAATAAACTTTATCTATCTGTTGCATCAAACTGGAGCTACTCCAAGGTAATCCCTGTGTTGGAATGGTTTGCCTCCTGCCAAATTATCACCAAATATTCGGTTGCGGATGCCTATGGTCTGGAAGCAGAACAGCTCAAAGATGATGACTACCGGCGTGTGATCGCTTCTATGCTGCGAGTCGCAGATTTTGGGATACAGTCCCTCCAGATGCGTGATTCAGAACCCATACCTTCCCAGCGCGGCGATGTATTCCCCAATATTGAGGCTGTCCACACGGTACAGGATTCCGAAGGAAACGCCTCCTCTTATACGTTGAACATGACGGAAGAATCGGATGGTACCAACAGCTATTTTAAGCTGATTGGTATTGTAAAAAAGGCCTTGGATCAGGGAACGCTGCTTGTTGCTGATGAGATGGACGCTCACCTGCATCCTCTTCTGACAAAGCATCTGGTCTCCCTGTTTAACAGCGTGGAATTCAACCCCAATGGGGCACAGCTGATCTTCACATCACACAATACCAATCTTCTGGATTTGGATGTGCTGCGCAGAGATCAGATCTGGTTTACCGAAAAGGACGAACAGACTGCGGCCACTGATTTGTTTTCCCTTTATGATTTTTCCATTCGCAAAGATACCAAAGTCGAGAAGGGCTATTTGATTGGCCGCTATGGTGCGATTCCCTTTATCAAGGGAGGGTTGTAAGATGGCACGTGGAAAGATAGAAAAGCGCGGACAACGGCGCAGGAAGATCAAACCTGTCATTTTGATCGTGACAGAAGGTTCTCAAACGGAGCCAAAATATTTTGAGCACTACCGCAGCCGGCAGACCAATATTGATATTCGTGTCATTGGTAGCCGCACCAGCGGAGGCGAAACCGATTACCTCAGCCTGATTCGGAAAGCAGTAGAATACCAGAACAAAAATCAAATATCTGTATCAAGCGGGGACGCGGTATGGGTGCTTGCCGATGGCGATGTAAACTACAACAATCCGGACCCCATCAAGGCCAAAGACAGCTTGCTCATTAAGGCAAGGAAACTAGCAGAGAGCAAAGGGATTCACATGGCACTCTCAAATCCCTGCTTTGAGTTTTGGTATCTGTTGCATTTCCAGTTCACCACAAAGTTTTTCAAAGACTATCCCGCAGTCAAAAACGCACTGGCTGCTTACCTGCCGGATTACGAAAAGTCAGGTGATGTATATGGGCGGTTGTCTGAACATACAGCTGCCGCTATTCAGAATGCCAAACATGTAGAGCAGTATCATCTTCAGGATGGCTGCAATAAACCTTTTGGGATTGCAGTCAATCCCTTCACCGATATTTATCATCTGGTCGAATCGCTGCTGTGAATTGGCACAATCCTGCCCCTACATTGGCGCAGTCCTGCCCTTTCGCCGTAAATCCATATCTGTTATACTTGGTACAGTCAATACTTTGTAAAGCAGCCGCTCCGGCAGGGGGCGGCTGCTTTCATTTGTCAGAAAAGGTGGTGGTTCACATTCATACTTTCCTGCAGAAAGCCCGCAGGACAATGAAGAGCGAGCGAGGTGAAGCTAACTATTTCTCTACGGTGTTCTTCATCTTTATCGCCGTTGTCCTGCTGGCATTTATCATCGACCTGTTCGGTATCATCTCCACGAAACAGGAGTTGGATCACGCAGCCGATCAGATGGTAAAGCAGATCCAGCTGTCCGGTGGCATCAACAGCGAGATGGACTCTCTCTTTGAATTTCTGTGCTCGGAGATTGAGGGAGCGGAAAACATAACCTACTCCATCGACGCCACATACAAGTCGCCCACACCTGCCGGAATGTCCAGGGCCATTCAGCTCGGGACTCCTTTCTATATCACCATTGAGGGGGAAGCAAAGCTGGGCGGCTTCTGGAATCTGGATCTGGTCAACATCACTGTAGTGGCCCGCGGCTCCGGCGTCAGTGAACACTACTGGAAGTGAGGTGGCCTATGAAGCATTTTATGCGGTGGCTGCGACGGCCACTCCGCAACGAGCGGGGTGAGATCACTTTCTTCGCCTGCTTTTTTGTGGTCGGCGTAGTGATGCTCATTTCCTTTCTTCTGTTGTATGCCTCGGTGCGGATCACTTGCATCAACATCCGAAACGGCGCTAAAATGGAGCTGAACAATCTGAGCGCCACCATTTATGCGGACACTTACCGCTCCCAACGGGAAACTAACTTTGAAGAGTACCTGTGCACCCTCTATTCCAGCAGTGACTACACGGAAATGCTGGAGGCCACGGTGGCCGGCGGACTGGCCTCCAAAATCCCGCTCTCCACGGACGACTACCAGGTATCCGACATCAGCCTGGAGTTCAATGTGGTGGGAGACCGAGTCGAGTATATCTTCTATTGTGATGTAGAGTTCTATGTGCGGATGTTTGGGCACAACTACCCTACTATCACACAGCGGGTAGAACTGACTGGCTACCATAACACCAAATTTTAGCGGCGCTGTTGAAACATCAATCAGTTCCGCAGTATATGTCTTTATATAACAGTAAAGAAGGAGTGTGGACACACATGAAAAAGTTTTTCCAATCCAAGGGCTTTATCATTTCGGTCCTGGCCGTTCTCTGTGCTGCGATCCTGGGCGTCTGCTGGTTCGTAAGCCGGGATCGAACGGAGGATTTTAAGCCGGATGAATCGCCTCCCAACAGCACCACCAGCGATTGGTCGGACGGCGGCGCCCAAAACGGGGACGATTCCGGCGGAGCAGATGCGTATTCCCCTGGGCAGTCTCCCAGTTCTGAGGAGGAATACCCCAAGGTAACCTCCGAAACGGAAAGTGAAGTGGTGATTGACTTCACTGATACGGACAAGCCGGAGGAAACTCCGCCCCCTGCTCCGGAAGGCAAGACAGAGATCGCAGACCCCGGCGAAGATCACGATGTCAACCCCGACCCGTCTGTACCTCAAGTCACGGCGCCGCCGGCAGGAGAATCCACTTCCAGTAATGAGCCGGCCCCCGGCTTCAGCAATGGCAGCGGTGCCGTCTACGATCCCGTCTTTGGGTGGGTGGTGCCCGGCGATGTGCAGCAGTCCACCGGCGGCAGCGATGGTGACCTGAACAAGCAAGTCGGAAACATGGGCTGATTGCCCCACAACTAAACACGGATCTCCAGGGCCGTCACAGCTATGTGGCGGCCCTTCAATTTTATATGATTGGAGTGTGATGTCATTTGAAACGACTTCTCGCCCTCCTGTGCAGTCTGGCGCTGACCTTGTGCCTTGTTCCTGCCACTGCTTTTGCTGCCGGCGGGAACGGCAACATTGACGGCGGCGGCGGTGGTATGGGCCAGGGCACCAGCACCAACTTCTGGAACCCGGGCAATGACGGTGTTCGCATTACGGTGGTAGATGCAGCGAGCGGCTCTGCCGTCTCTTCTCCGATTGACTTTTCCAATCGTACGCAGAACAGCAGCATCCTGCACTTCGGTAAAGTCAATAAACTGCAATATCTGGCCGGTACCGGGCTTTCTCTTCCATCCGGCGTGGCCTATACCTGCATCAAGCCCACCCAGTCTATGCCCACAATCGTCAGCAGTAGCGGGCAGAATAATATTGATGCCATCAAACGGTACTTCTGCTCAGAATATGCCTGCATGATGGTTGCTCAGGCAGCAGGTGTGGACTACGAACGGATGATTGCCGGCGAATATAAGCTGCTGATTGAGCCTATCGCCTACTTTACCCACAATGGCCAGTATTACTGCATGACAGCAACCGAAGCCGGCCTGTACGATCAGCTGGCGGGTGGTTCACTGCGAAGGACTATGACCTCGCTCACCCATAAGAACTTGCCCCTGAGCATGTTTCTGGAGTTCAGCGACCTGGGCATTTCTGCATGGGGCGGTAACACCACCGGGACGCAAAGCAACTCCGACATCATCAATACCCTCGGCGTTGGCATCGTCTGGTTTGATGAAATCCCGCCCGAAGGCGAGATTGAGGCTCCTGATGTAGAGTATCGGGTAGATACCGATGTAATTACGACCGTGACACTTCGGACTGACACCGACCTTACACCGGATAACCCCGCTTCGGTGACTTTTTCTATTCTCGGCACATCCTACCGGGTCAACAATATCGTGATTCCGGCTGGCGACAGCCAGAAAGTCTGGGTCAAATGGCACACTCCCTCCACTCCCCAGACAGTCACTATAACGGTATCCGTCAGCGGCGCCTATACTGCCCAGGATACCTTTGTGGCGAAAATCGTAGATCTGAACGAACACATCCCGCCCGATCCCGTAGCTACGGATACCAATCCGAGCTATACACTGCCTTCCCTTCCCAGCGAAACACAGAAACTGACCGCCAACTGGGGTGTTTGGAGCTGTTACTGGGTGCCGGTATGGGTATGGTGTGACCACGGAGAAGATGGTGGTCACTGGGTCGATGAAGGATATTGGGAGTATGAATACACCGGTTACTCCGCTTCAATCAGCGGAGTCATGTCTCTGATGCCGGATGATATTGTACCGACTGCCTCCGGCAAGGCCATGAAGAGCGGGTATGGCGTCAAGCAGGATGTGACCGCAACGCTCTCTACCGATGCCCCCACCAGTCACATTACCCATCCGCAGACGGCGTTTTCTGTGTTTCCGGAATTCCAGTACCAAACCTATCTGCGTCTTCTGCAGCGGGTGTCCAGTGGTCGAAGTGCAAAATTCACTTTCCAGCCCAACGATTTCTCCACTTACAACAGAACGGTGCATTTTACGCCTATCTGGTTCCCGGATTCTACCAACTACACAGTATTTACTCAGGTTTGGGACACGTGGACACCGGATGGGATGCTGAGCATCAACCTGAATGATTATGTATCGATCAACGGGAGCCTCTATGATGACTGGTATACCAATCGAGAATAGTATCTGGTCGGCATATCTGCTCACCGCATTTTTGGTGATTGTCGGTTTTGCCTTCTACGATATCTTTCATCGGCGAGTGCCCGACCGGGCGCTCGTCTTTTTTATCCCGCTGGCTGCGGCGGCGCCGCTGATCAAAGCGTGGTTCGCACTGGACTGCGGACAACCTCCGCTTTGGCTCTGGCCGATATTCGCAAAGTCCTTAATAGGTGCTCTGCTTGGATTCAGTATTCCTCTGACTGCTGCCATGGTGACTGGAGGGACCGGCATGGGCGGCGGTGACATCAAATTCTGCGGTGTGCTGGGACTCATCTATGGTCCTTCCGGTATGTCCATCGTTTTTCTGGTTTCCGCAGTATGTGCTATGCCCATCATTTTGATGATTCGGCGGATTTACCGGGATCGGCGCCCTTTGTCCATCCCGTTTCTACCTTTTCTGGCCTGCGGCTGCTCTGCGGCGACATTGGCCGAACTATTTTTGCATTAGGAGATTATGCTTATGAAATTGAACAACCGTTTTATCTTCGGCATTTTGTCCCTGGTCCTGGCAGCAGTCATTGCCTTTGTTGCCCTCCCCACCATCGCCCGTCAGACCAACGGAAAAGCCGAAATCGTCCGTATCACGCAGCCGGTGCTGAAAGGCGAAAAAATCACCTCGGACAATGCCGAGGTTGTGGAAGTTGGCGGCTACAATCTGCCCTCCAATGTTGCACACAGTCTCAGCGATGTAGAGGGGCTGTATGTAACAGCGGATTTGGCTGAGGGTGACTACATCCTTACCAGCAAGGTCAGCAGTGTTCCGGTTTCTTCGGATGTGGCACTCAATGACATTCCTTCTGGAAAGGTAGCTATCTCAATGACTGTTAAGACGCTGGCCTCCGGCCTCTCCGACAAGCTCCAGCCCAACGACATCATTCGGATCTATCACTTCCTGGAGACAGCAGAAGAGGTCCCGGAGCTCCGCTTTGTTAAAGTGCTGTCGGTTACCGATTCCGATGGCGTCAATGTGGACAACACCAAGGAGCCCACGGAGGACGAAGAGCGGCAGCAATCTGCTACCATCACAGTTCTGGCGACACCTGAGCAGGCCCGGATCATCACAGAGATGGAAAACGACGGCGTCGCCCATGTGGCCCTGATCTCCCGTAACAACGATCAGCTGGCCGAGGAACTTCTGGCAGCGCAGGACAAAACTCTGCAGGAGATCTATTTTCCCGAAACGCTGACGGAAGATGGTGAGACTACGGAGGGCAGCGAGCCTACGGCCGAGGACGGTTCTGAGGCGCCGGACAGCGGTGCTGAAACGCCCCCCGCGGACACCAGCCAACCGGCTGAGTAACAGAAGGAGGTCGGAAACGATGGGAAAAGTCATTACTGTCTGGGGCAGTCCGGGAAGCGGGAAAAGTATGTTTTCCTGCATTCTTGCAAAAGCCCTGACTCGAGATAAGCGGAAAGCCATCATCATCAATGCGGAGATCAGCGTTCCCATGCTCCCGGTCTGGCTGCCGGATCAGATCATTCAGACCAACGCCTCGGTGGGCCAGGTTCTCAGCAGTGTAGAGATTGATACCTCGCTGGTGGCAAGCCATGTCACGGTTCTGAAAAGCTATCCGTTTATTGGCCTGATGGGGTATTCCGCCGGTGAGAATCCTCTGAGTTACCCGGAAATCAAATACGCCATGGTGCTCCAGCTGGTCAATGCGGCAGCCAAACTGGTGGATTTCGTCATTTTGAACTGCAGTTCCAACATGACCAATGTGTTCACACCGGCAGCCATTGAATCCGGTGATCTGGTCGTCAGACTGCTCACCCCTGATTTGAAAGGGATCAACTACTTGAAGGCCCATCAGCCGCTGCTGGTGGATGGACGTTTTCACTACGATCAGCACCTGACCTTTGCCGGTATGGCCCGGCCGTTCCACGCTCTGGATGAAATGGGGTATATCATCGGAGGATTTGATGGTTTGCTCCCCTACGGCAAGGAAATCGACCGGTGCGCCACTGAGGGCGGCATGTTCCAGGCCATCAAATATTGCAATCCCAAGTACACCGCTTCGCTCAACAAGGTGCTGGACGCACTGGAGCAGATGGAGTTGGCGAAACAGGCCGCAGAGGAAGATCCCGACGATGAGGAAGAGTTCGAGGAGGACGATGCCGATGAATAACCTCAACGACATATTCTTTGCGCCTGCTGCCAATCAGGATCTGACCTATGACCAGGTGTTGGAGGATGTGCAGCGGTATTTTGCTGAGAATCACGCTTCCACCATTGCTGAGGCTGGCGAAGCCAATGCCGAGCGGGCCACAGCCTTGCTGAAAGAACTGATGGTGCAGTACATCGTCAAACGCAAATACGCTATCAGCGGGCTGACCACCGAGCAGCTTTGCGAGCAGCTCTATGAAGATATGGCCGGGTACTCCTTTTTGAAGAAATGGATCTACAAGCCCGGCATCGAGGAAGTCAATATCAATGCCTACAATGACATTGAGGTGATCGAGGCCGGCGGCCGCAGCATCAAGATCCCGGACAAGTTTTCTTCTCCGCAGCACGCCATTGATGTGGTGCGGCGTATGCTCAACGCCTGCGGCATGGTCATCGATGATACGATGCCCAGCGTGGTGGGTTTTCTGGATAAGAACATCCGTATCTCCGTGGATAAGACCCCTATCGTGGACCCGGATGTTGGTATCAATGCCTCCATCCGTATCGTCAATCAGCAGACGGTCTCTGAACAGAAGCTTCTGGATTCTGGCAGCGCCACAGCTGAGATGCTTCACTTCCTGATGGCTTGTATTCGGTACGGTGTCAGTGTGTGCATCGCTGGTTCCACGGGTTCCGGCAAGACTACCATTATGGCCTGGCTGCTCTCCAATGTACCCAATAACCAGCGCCTCATTACCATCGAGGAGGGCAGCCGTGAGTTTGATCTGGTCAAACGGGACGAGAACGGCAACATCCTGAATTCTGTCATCCACCTGCTGACCCGCCCCAGCGAGAATCCGGCTCTGAACATCAACCAGGACTTCCTCTTGGAGCGGGTCCTGCGCAAGCATCCCAATGTAATCGGCGTCGGTGAGATGCGGTCTGCGGCGGAAAGTCTGTCTGCGGCAGAGAGCTCCCGAACCGGCCACACGGTCTGCACCACCATTCACTCCAATTCCTGCAACAGCACATACCGCAGAATGATGACCCTCGCCAAGCGCAAATACAGTATGGATGACTCTGTGCTCATGGAGATCATGGTAGAGGCCTACCCCATCGTGGTGTTCACCAAACAGTTGGAGGATCGCTCCCGCAAAATCATGGAAATCCTGGAGGGTGAGGACTTCCGAGATGGTCAGCTCGTCTCCCACACACTATACAAGTTTGAGGTGGAGGACAATGTGACTGACAGGGATGGGAATGTCCGTGTGGTCGGGCACCATCGGAAGGTCGGCCTGATCTCCGACACTTTGAAAAAGCGCCTGCTGGACAACGGTATTTCCAACAAGGAATTGGCCGAGTTCATGCAGCCCCCTAAGAAGGTCTATGGCTGCACGATCACAGAGTATATACAGCAGCGCCGCATGAGTCAGGCAGAATATCTGCTGGCTCATACCGATCTGCAAATTGGTCAGATTGCTCAAACGATAGGATATTCTACATCCAGCCGGTTTGCGGAACTGTTTCGAAGAAGCACCGGCTTGCTCCCGCTGGAGTACAGGAAAATGGCAAAGCGAAAGTGATACAAAGCCAAAATCCAAAGAATCATTCCAAAACAGTATGTGGGGAGGCATATCTGCCTCCCCACATACTTATTTTATATCCGCCAGCCCTCAGCCCGCTGTCGGATCTCGATAAAGTTCCGGTAAATTCCCTCCTGGCTCATCAGCTCCTGATGGGTGCCCTGCTGAGCAATGCGGCCATCCTCCACCACTAAAATCCGGTCTGCGTTTTGGATTGTAGCCAGACGGTGGGCGATGGTGATGATGGTCTTTCCCCGCACCAGAGCAGAGAGCGCCTCCTGGATCTCATGCTCATTCTCCGGGTCCACGCTGGCGGTGGCCTCATCGAGAATGATGATGGGGGCATCTTTCAGCAGACACCGGGCAATGGAAATGCGCTGCTTTTCTCCGCCGGAAAGGTTGGAACCGCCCTCTCCCACTATGGTGTCATACCCTTGGGGCAGCGCCATGATAAAGTCATGGCAGCGGGCCGCTTTAGCTGCAGCGATCACATCCTCCTCGGCAGCATCCGGACGGCCAAAACGGATGTTATTGCGGATGGTGTCGTGGAACAGATACACATTCTGAAATACCATAGCAATGTTGCGCAAAAGGCTGTCGCAGGTCATCTTCCGGATGTCATAGCCGCCCACGGTGATGCGTCCCTGATCCACATCATAAAACCGGGCCAGCAGTGCGCAGAGCGTGCTCTTCCCGCTGCCGGACGGCCCTACAATGGCGGTGGCGCTGTTTTGCGGCAGATGGAAGGAAACATCGTGGATCACCTCCCGTGTTCCGTAACCGAAGGAGACATGGTCGAAGCAGATGTCGTAATGCTCCAAAGAGATGTCTTTCCCATCCTGATCCGGCAGTTCCGTTCCCTCCAGTTCTTCCAGACGGTCCAGCACCGAGTCCGTGACAGAAAGGATATGGGCGGCGTCGTTGATGGACTCCACACTGCCGAAGATCGTGAAGGAAAACATGGCAGCCATCAGGAGCACCGGCAACTCCAAGGTTCCGTTCATAGTCTGCCAGCCGGCGGTGAGCACCAGGCCAACAGCTGCGGCCTTCAGAGAAAACAGGTGCAGGCAGTTCCAGGGCACAAAGCCAAACTCATTTTTGATACGGATGTCCTTATTGGCCCGGCACGCCTCAAAAAACCGCTGGGAGGACACCCCCTCCTGGCCAAAGGATTTGACCACGGGCAGGCCATGGATGTACTCAATGGCCGCCCCGGACAATGCCTCTTGGGCCCGATGTCCCACCGGAGCGGTGCGGGCACTCTGCCGCCCGATGCCGCGGAGGGCAAAGGCGGACAGCAGCACGCCCACCACTGCCACCAGCGCCGCCTCCGGGCAGAAGAATGCCATGCACAAAACGATGACCAGTACCTGCAGATAGCCGTTGATGACTGCATCCACCATTTTCATGCTTTGCAACTCCAAGGTACTCAATTCCGTGGTCAGAGCAGCCAGAATGTCGCCCAGGTTATTCTTGGAGAAATACCCCAAGGAAACCCGTTTGAGCAGGTCACCAAGTTCCAGTCTCTGCTGCGCCGCTCGCTCTGTTCCGATACTCTCCTGGAGCCGGTTTTTCCAGTAAGCACACACGAAGCGCAGAACGATCAGCAGGATGATCCCGCCCAGGCACAGCCAGGGGAGCTTGGCGTCCAGCGCCGTCCCCTCCTGGGCACTCTCGATGACCAGCCCAAGGGCCCAGGCCGCCAGCATCACCGGCCCGGCGGCGGCCCAGGTGGCAAGAAACGAACAGAGGCTTCCGAGATACAGCCGTCTGTGGTACCCCTTTGTCCAACGCAGAATCCGATTCATACTCTGAAACATCGTCAAGCCTCCTTTCCAACTGCCCAATTCTGGGCACCCACATGGGCCTGCCATAGCTTTTGATATAGCGGGCATCGGCTGAGCAACTCCGGCTGTGTGCCTTTGTCCACAATACGGCCTTTCTCCAGCACCACGATCTGGTCGGCGTTCTGAATCGTGCTCAGCCGGTGGGCAATAACCAGCAGCGTTTTCCCCCGGGAGAGCGCCATCAGGGAACGCTGGATCTTGTCCTCATTCTCTGGATCGGTAAAGGCGGTGGCCTCGTCCAGAATGACAATGGGGGCGTCCTTCAGAATCGCGCGGGCGATGGCGATCCGCTGCCGCTCCCCACCGGAGAGCTGCTTGCCCGCTTCACCCGCTGGGGTATCCCATCCATGCTCCAGCCGTCCTAAAAACTCCTCACACTGAGCGGCCCGGGCAGCCGCCCAAACTTCCTCCTCCGTGGCGTCCGGCTTCCCCAATCGAATGTTTTCTTTCAGAGAGCAGTCAAAGAGGAAATTGTCCTGTGTCACGAAACTGACCTGATCCGCCAGCTGCTTCAGTGTGAGATTCCGAATATCCACACCGCCTATGGCAATGCGGCCATCCGTCACATCCCAGAACCGGGCGATAAGCCGGGCTGCCGTAGATTTGCCGCCGCCGGAGGGACCCACCAGAGCGGTGAAGGTGCCGGCGGGAAGTTCCAGATCAATGTGACGCAGCACAGTGTCCTCTTCTTTCCCGCTATACGAGAAGGACACATCCCGCAAAGTGATACCGCTGCCGGAGAGGCGGGCGGGCTCGGACGCCTCTGGCAGTTCCTCCAGATCCAGCAGATGCCGAGTGTCCCGGACGGCAAATTCCATGCTCTTCATGGAATTGAGAAAGGCTGCAGCCTGCACCAGCGGGGACACGATACCCAACACCAGCATCAGGCATAGAGCCAGCCGTGCCGGGTCCAGGACGCCGGTCTGATACAGGGCGATCCCAACCGGCAGGGTAGCCAGCAGCGTGGTAGGCAGGATGGACAGGCACAGGTTCATGGACTTCCAGGTACAGCGGAACCAATCCAGCGTGAAGTCACGGAAGCTGGTCACTGCCCGGACGAATTTCTCATAGGAGGCGCCGCTCTGGTTGAAAGCCTTTACCACCTCGATGCCCTCCACATACTCCACAATGATACTGTTGACCTGGGCATTGGCCTCCATATAGGCGGCATACTTTTCGTTGTAGGTCCGCAGGCTCGCCGCCATGGGGATCAGCGCGGCCGGGATCGTAGCAAGGGAGGCAAGGCCCATCCGCCAATCCATGGCAAAGAGGGCGATCACCACCACGATAGGCAGCAGCACATTGGAACTCAGTTCCGGGATCATGTGGGCCAGCGGCGGCTCAATGTCCTCGATCCGATCCACGATGGTGCTCTTGAGGGAACCGACGGGCTTCGACAGCACACTCCCCAAGGGAGCGTGCATCAGCTTATGGGCCACTTGACGGCGCAGACCCTCCAAAATGGTGTAGGCAGACACATGGGCCAGCATAGTAGAAAAGGCGTAAAAAGCCACCTTGACCGCATATCCCGCCAGACACACTCCAGCCCATCGGAGAAGCTCCATGCCGGAGGCCGACTGATGGATAAACAGGCGAAGGATCTCATAGACCCCCAGATACGGCACAAAGCCCCCTGCTACGCTGATAACAGCACACAAGACAGACAAGACCAGCTTTCCCCGGCAGGGACCGGCAAAGGAGAGCAGGATGGCCAGCCAGCTGCGTTGTTTCACAAAACCACTCCTCTCAAAAAAATCGGCATGGTGAGATGTCTCTCACCATGCCCTATTTTATCGGTTCTTGTCCGTGCTTGCCGCTCCGCACGGCCGGCGTCACTCCGTTTCGTCAGGAAAAGAGAGAACGGGATTCCCGCCGCCTCGCCGGTATTCCAGCGGAGTTTGTCCCTTCACCGCCCGAAAAGCCGCGGCAAATTTGCTGGAGCTGTCATAGCCCACCGCTCCGGCGATCTCTGTAACACTGGCCTCCGGTTCTTTCCGAAGCAGCAGAGCCGCCCGATCCATCCGCAGTGCCCGCATATAGGTGTTCACCGGACTGCCATATACACTTTTGAAACAAGCCTTCATGGTGGTCAAAGGTATCTGGTACTGTCTGGACAGAGCCTCCAATGTGATATGCTGCTCCAGATGCTCCACCAGATAGGAGCGGATGGCCTTTACCGTTTCCACCTGGGAACGGTAAAAATACGGTTTTTCCGTTCCGCTTCCCAATTCCAGGGCGTCGAGATACAGCAGCAGCTCCAGAATCTTTACCCGGAAGTAGGGCATTTTGATCTGCTCCGGTACGGCACAAAGCTCCTGAAAAATGTGATCCACCGAGGGTGCTCCGTGAATAACCCGCGGTCGGGCATCCGGACAGAATTTCCGCTGGATGGCGGCCAGGTCCAAAGGATAGTCCCCCGCCAGATGAGCCAGTTCCATGGGCGCCATGGACAGATCAAAGCACATGGAGATGCCATGATAGTGGGACAACGGGAGGGAAAAATATCCTTTGTGCTTCAGACGGCGATCCACTTTCAGGTCACCTGCCTCCACATAGGAGAATGCATCGTTGCCCACAGCGTATTCCATCCGGCCTTCCCGGCAATAGTCGATGCAGAGAAGATCCTGCCGGGTCTCAAAAGAGGAGTCGCAATAGGCCATGTGGAAATCGTTATACAGGATGGTAGCGCCGGGGAACGCCTCGTAGACGGTCATGGTTCCCTCGCCGCTCTCATTTCGCAGCTGATAAACGCTGCACCCACCGCTCTTGGCCAAGAGGCACAGATCCGGCTGGCCGTCCTGTAACAATGCCATTGCGGCTCAACTCCTTTCTCAAAGTTCCAGGACTCGGTCACAGGCGCACTGGAGAAATTCGCGGTCATGGGTCACCACCAGAACCACCCGGCCCTCGGCCGCCAGTTCCCGTGCGCAGCGGGCCACTTCCTGCATTCTTGCATAGTCCAGACCACTGGTGGGCTCGTCGAATACCAGCAGCGGCTTTTGGGACAGCATGGCGGTAGCCACCGCCAAACGCTGCTTCTGACCGCCGGAGAGGGCCATAGGGTGCTTTTCCCGGAACGCAAGCAAATTGAGCCGATCCAGCACCTCCTGAATGCGCTGGTCAGAGAGCCCTTCCATAGCCAGCCGGCACTCTCCCCATACGCTGTCGGAAAAGAGCTGATGGTTCACATCCTGCATGACGCAGTAGGCAATCCGCTGCCGCTGCTTCGCACCAAGGATGCGGCCGTTGAGGCGGATCGTTCCGGCACTCTCCCGCATCAGGCCACACAAGCAGCGGGAAAGGGTGCTTTTTCCCACGCCATTGTCACCCGTGACGGCCAGCACCTCTCCCGGGCGGGCGGAGAAGAAAAGGTTTTGAAATATCGGCGGCTTCCGCTTGTACCGGCAGCACAGTCCCTCCACAGACAGTCCATCCTGTTCCCCCGCAGCGCGGGAGGGCGGCAGAGTCACCTGAGTAGGCGTGAGTGTGCGAAGGCCCAGAGCGATCCGTTCTGTCTCAGCCAGCCGCCGGAATTCTGCTCCGCTCCAGATCCGCTCCACGACCCCGTCCCGCAGATAGACGGCCCGATCTATGAGATCCGCCAGAAAGTACAACCGATGCTCCGCAATGAGAATGGTGTGTCCCCGACTTTTCAGGTATGCGATTTGATCATGGAGTCTGTCAATGGTATCCCGATCCAAATTGGCCGTAGGTTCATCCAGAATGTAGAGTTCCGGCCCCATGGCATAGACCGAGGCAAAGGCCAGCAGCTGCTTTTCTCCGCCCGACATGGCAAAGATGTTCCGGCCCCTCAGCCGCTTCAGATGTAGGCGGTCAGTGGTATTATCCAGCCGACGGAGGATCTCACCCCGAGTCATGCCCTGATTTTCCAGGCCAAAGGCCAGCTCACTGTCGGAATCCATGTTGAAAAACTGACTTTTGGGGTTCTGGAAAACAGACCCTACCTGCCGGGCCAGTTGGTAAAGAGGCTGTTCCCTCACCGGTGCGCCGTGGAGCAGGACCTGTCCGGTCAGCGTGCAGGCCTCCGTAAATGCCGGGATCAAGCCGTTGACCAACTTAGTGATGGTGGTCTTTCCGCAGCCGGAAGCGCCGCAGAGCAGGACACACTCGCCCGGTCGGATGGTCAGATCCACGTGGGTGAGGGTGCCTCTTTCTTTTGTATAGGAAAAGGACACATCTTGCAGTTCTACCATGGAAACACCCCCAATTTGACTGCCAGAAGGACAGCAGTCAACCCCACGCCCACAACGAATGCGGTGCTGTCAACCGGCGTGGCCCGCAGCTCCACCAGACTGGTCTTAGGTGCTGGGTCCTCGATTCCCCGGGTTACTGCCGCTGCGGACAGCTCCTCCGCAGTGCCGGTAGCGGAAACCATCAGGGGAACCATGATCCCCTCCAGTTTTGCCAATCCCCGGATGCCCCGCAACCGCATCGCATCACGGATATAGCCTGTCTCTTCCCGAATGGCGGGAAAGTACCTCAGCGTCACCGAGACGGCCACAATCAGCCGCTGAGGGAAGTGGATCTTCCGCATTCCAGCCACCAGATAGGGCATAGGCGTCCGACGAAACATCAGAAAGCCGATCATCAGGCAGGGCATCATCCGGCGGGCATAGTTAGCGAAAATGGAAAAGCTGGTAGCAGCCCATCCCGGCGCGGCCGGCAAAATCCAGTATTGCAGGCACAGGATTCCCCCAAAAATCAAGAGGCTTTTCCCCGCCATGGCAAAGCAGTGATGGAGCAGCATCAGGAACAGGAGAAAACCGATCCATGTCATTTCCATCCAAAAAGGCTGCTCACTGAAGGCCGCCAGATTGGCGAAGACCAGCAGAGCAAGACCCACTCTGGGGTCGAACACCAAACAGCGCCGTGCCTCATCCATGTTACAGAATCCCCGCCTTCTCGAAGTGCTTGCGGAACATTCCCCTGGCCAGCAGGATACCCAGAATAGCCCCCACGATAGGTGCCCCCACCAGAACCACGATCATACCCGGAGAAGTCAATGCCGCCAAGGTGGAGACATAGGCTTCCGGCATTCCCTGCTGGCTGATCTGCGCCAGAAAGCTGTCTCGCATGATCCAGATAGGCAGCGGGGAGCCGATCATCCCCAGCGAGAAGAACACATAGGCCAGAGCATTACCGCGGAAAGACCGGTAATGGCTACAGATCCGGCAAAGCTCCGCCAGGATGCAGCTCACCGCAAAAGCAATGAGAATCACCACCGTGAATTGGCCAGTAACAAAGTAGATCAAGGCCGTAATAAAGCCCATCAGGACCACCGCGCCGGTCTTTGGCACCTTGGCGCACATCATCAGGAATGGGATCCCCGCAAATACGGCGATCAGACCAGGCATCAAGATCCAAAGCAGAGGATGCAGACCGCTGAGAAGCATAAAAGCAAAGTTGATGACAAAGTAGATGGCGGAGAAAATTCCCACCGTAATGATGTCCTTCCCCGTCATCCCTTTTTTCTGCGTATTCATGATGTACCGCTCTCCTTTAATGCGGTTAGATTATGCTAACCGTTATTTCTGAGAAAAGGCGCTCAGCGCGCCCCTCCTTACTGAGTATAGCGGTACATCGCCGTTCTTTCCGCTCCGTTTGGACGACTTCGTCCTATTTGGTCGAGAGATATATGCTTTATCATAACACAGATGCACCATTTTCACCATACTGAATGGATCCGAAATTGCCATGCGAACTCTGGTGGACAACTTCAACCTATTTTGAGAGATGTGACGATAATAAAAAACCGGCAATGTGGATACATCCAATGCAACAGCCTCATTTCAGCGGATCAGACGCATCCAGAATATGAGGCGGCCATACAGATGGAATGGGAGCGCTGCGCTTGATCTTGAAGTCGCACACGCCATCCCCGGCAGCGCAGGTCTTTTCCCGATACAAGGAAACCCCAAAGGCTCGGAACATAACATAGTCCAGGTTGCACATATAGGGCAGATACTCCATGTATCCTCTCTCTTTGCAAAATTCATAGATGGGGCAAACCAGATTATGATAGATCACGGTATACTCCGCTGTGGGTTCCATGGTCTGCGTCAAAAAGCTGCCAGGATTTTTCGCAGCGTTTTCCGCGTTCCTTTTGTCCTTTTTCTTCAGCGCTTTCGTAACAAGGCCGGGACAGTGGTGAAACAGTCCGCCAGCCAACCGGCGCAGAAGGCGGGGCATTTGATCAAAATGACGCTCATACAAAGTGGTCGCCAGCCGTCCCCAGTCGTTGGTGGAGAGACCATATTTCTTGCCCACCACGCCGACAGCCACAAAGAACATGCAGCCAGTCAAATTCCTGGTGCCGCTGCTGCTGTCCCCTCCGATAAAGGGAAAATGCTCCAGCATCTCCCGCTCATAGCAACTCCAGATCTCTGCAAAAGCCTGGGGATAGGATTTCCCGAAAACCTCCTCAATCTCCGACCTGACAAGCTTCAGATACCCGTCCATTTCCTTTTGCAGTTTGCCCTTGTTTTTTCGATAATACTCGTGCATAGGTTCTCCCCCTGTGTTTGTATTTCCATTGCAAAGCAGGAGCGTCATCTCTGTGCTGATGACGCTCCCGTTGTGGATTTCAGGCAAACAAATCATCCTGTTGGCCATCTTATTTTCGGATCACAAGGATATCCTGGGTTCCGGAACAAAGCTGTTCGGTGCGGCTTTCAATTTTGGTGAATCCCGCCGCCCGGGCTGCCGCCTCCACTTCTCCGGCGCGTACCGCCAGATCCATGCCGTTGAGGAAGTAGGGCAGATAGCCCGTCATCATGTCCCAGGGACCGGACAGATCCTCCGCAATCCCCTCGGACACCACCAGAAACACGCCGCCGGGATTGAGCGCGTCAAAGAACTTTTTCATCAGCGGCTCCATACCGCCCTTGGCAAAGAGCATGACGGATACGGCCAGGATCAGATCATAGCCGCTGCCAAGATCGTCGGTGAGGAAGTTCCCCTGCATGACCTTGACCCGCTCTCCCAGCCCGGCGGCGTCCACCGAGGGCTGAATGATCTGAGATGGAATCTGATCCAGCAGCGCGCCGGAGCGGTTCTCCCCGTCGCTGATGACAGCCAGCCCCAGCAGTCCGGCGGCACAGCCCACATCCAGCACCCGGCGGATCGTACTGTTTTCCGGAAGTTCCCGGACAATGCGCAAAATCTCCTGCTGGCGGTACCCCTCCTCGGACATGCGGAGCATCTGGCCGTACTGAGCGAAGTCCAGATTCTGCTCCATCTCCATCTGGGGCATGGGCTGAGGGCCTTCTGTCAGCAGCTTTTTCACATCCATGGGCACCATGCCCTCGTTCTGTCCGTAAAAATGGATGAAACCGCCCAGATAGTCCGGCGTTCCCCGGACCAGATACTTCTGGGCTTCCTGGGAATTGACATAGCTATCCCCCGCTTTTTGCAGAAAACCGTAGGTACCGAGCGTTGCCAGCAGATACCCGGTATTCGCCTCGTTCCAGCCCATGGCCTGGGCCAGCTCTGCAGGGGTTTTCTTCTCCTGCAGGTAGGTAAAGAGATCCAGCTCCAAAGCGCTGCTCACCACCTTGCCGTACAGGTTGAGATAGGGCAGCTGCACCAGCTGATCCCATACGCTTAAATGCTTCATGTTGTTCAGGCTCCTTTCAGAATCAAACTCATCAAATTCCGACGCTCCAAATATTTGCCACAGACGTTCTGCGCCGTCCCGGTTCAGGGGAAAGAACGCCTGGGGTGTTCCATCCTTCAAATGTATAATGTGGGTGGCACACCGAAAGATCAGCTCCGGATCGTGGGTGACCATCAGGGTACAGACCGCATTCTGATTTGCGCTTGTGATCTGCTGTGCGGTGCGCAGCAGATTTTCTCCGTCCTGACCGCTGGTTGGCTCATCATAGAGCAGGAGCCGGCGGCCGCTGGCCAGGGCGACACCCAGAGACAGCCGCTGCTTCTGCCCACCGGAAAGAGATCCGGGATGGCGGCTTTCCAGCCCCGCAAGTCCCAGAGCTTTCAGAATCTCCTGTGCGTCTTGCTCTGATATGTCGGGATCGTTCAGCGTCAGCTCTCCCAGCACCGTATCGGAAAACAGCTGGTGTCCCGCTTCCTGCATCACCAGATAAGACAGGCGGGACAGCGCTTTGGGCGCTGCTGGTTTCCCACCGACTCTCACCGTTCCCCGGAACCTCAGCAGCCCGCTCAGGGTCAGCAGCAGGGTGGATTTTCCCGCCCCGTTTCTCCCGACTACCGCGACAATGGCCCCTTTGGGGATTTGCAAGTGTGATATATGCAGCACTTCCCGGCGGCCCCGGAGGCAGCAGAGGCCACGCAGCTCCAGACCGGGTTCCATCCATTCTTCCGGTCGTGCCTGGGGACAGAGGGAGAACAGCTGCCCTCGATCCACAGCCCGCAGGCCAAGGGCCTGGCGTGTCTGCGGATCCAGTGCTGTCATCCGTTCGGGTTCAAAATCCCCGCGGAGCTTCCCGTTCTCCAGCAGCAGATAGCGATCTGCCAGACCGTGCAGATACCAGAGGCGATGTTCGGACACCAGGATCGTCACACCGGAGGCTTTCATGGTCTCCAGCAAGCCCCGCAGTTTTCGGATGCCCTCCAGGTCCAGATTGGAGGACGGCTCGTCCAGCACCACAACCTGGGGCATGGACGCATAGACGCTGCCGCAGGCGATCTGCTGTTTTTCACCGCCGGACAGGGCAAAGATGCTGCGCTCCATTAACGACTCCAGCCCCAGCTCCGTTACCACCTGGTCCAGGCGGCGACGCATCTGCTCCCGGGGCATATTCTGGTTTTCCAGCTGAAAGGCCAGTTCTCCCGTGGTATCCGTATGAAAGAACTGGGTTCGGGGATTCTGAAACACACTGCCCACCACCCGGGCAAGTTCCGGCAGGGATGCGGATGCAGGCGCCATACCGCTTACCGAAACATCCCCCTCCAGTCTGCCCTGGTAGAAATGGCAGGCCAGGCCGTTAATAATGCGCAGCAGCGTCGTTTTTCCACAGCCGCTTTTACCGCACAGCACCACGCATTGTCCCTTGGGAATGTGAAATGAAATGTGGTCCAGGCTGGGACTCTGCGCTTCCTCTGACCCCTGAGATAAATATGTATAGGAAACCTCCTGAAACCGAATCATCGGGCTGCTCCCCTTTCAAAACGCCAGATTCCATACTGTGACCGCCAGTGACGCAAGGATCAAAACCCAGTCCAATACGCCCAGTTTGAGCTCCAGGTAGTTGGTCCTGGGCCGATCCTTGTCAAAGCCCCTGGCCATAACCGCCGCCGACATTTCGTCCACCACCTCCGAGCACCGGAGGAGAAACGGGACCAGAAGATACTCCAGCAGCCGCATGGGGTGGAGGATGCTGTTGATTCCCGTGGCTCCCAGCCCCCGGAGGCGCAAAGCCTGGGAAACCGCCTGCCACTCCTCTGTCATGGTGGGAACAAAACGAAACATTACGGCCATGGGGATGACCACCACCCCCGGCAGGCGCATGGCGGTAAAGGCACTGATGTAAGCCCCCACCGTCACCGTCTTTGTGACCAGGTAGAAAGAGACGGCCAGCGGCAGAAGGAACCGCAGCACATGGCAGATCAACAGCACGGCATACTGAGCCGCCCCGGAAAGCCGGCTCACCAACAATTGGTCTCCCAGCGTCATCAGAAGAAACAGCAGAACCACCGCCACCGCCCTTCCAGCTTTTTTACTCAACAGCAGGACAACGATGCAGAGGAGCAGAAGGACGATCTCCTGCATCCGGGTCATTCCGGAAAAAACGCAGAGACAGGCCGCCACAAACAGGGCCAATTTGCTTCTGGGGTCGGGGTGAAAACGACTGTGCACCTGCCTGTTCACACTGCTCCGACCTTTGCGAAATGCTTTTTCAGCAGTTTCTTTCCGAACATGCCTCCCAGGATCCCGCCCAGCAGCGCCAAAACAATAAATACGGCGATGATCCAGTCGGGCGTCAGACGGTCAATGGTATCTGCGTACTCCTGGCCATAGTAGGTCACGCAGGTGGAGAGGAAGGCATCCTTTGCCAACAGCAAGGAGAAAAAGGGCCCCATGGATGTCAGATTGAACACGCAGTAGCTGGCAGCCAACGCAGTGGGCGAGCGTCTCCGTTTCCCCCACGCGATCCCTTCCGCAACCACGCCCCACACCGCCGCGGCGATCAGAGGGTAAATACTTGCCATGGAAGTAATGGCGCCCACCAGCAGTGCAAGAATGAAAATGGCGCCTGTTTTAGGTACCTTCACGCAGTACAACAGATAAACTGTCCCCAATACAATGCCGGCAATCAGCGGAGTGGCCAGGTAGAGCACCGGAACAATGGGCAGTACCATAACTGCAAGAACCGTCAGCAGCACCAAATAAATTGCCGCAAATGCGCCGGCCGCGATCAGGTCTTTTGTGGTCAACTTGGACTTCATATAGAATCCTGCCTTTCAAGATCAATTTCTTTTTCCTTCGGTTAGCTATATCTAACCTTCAATAATTATATGGTATCCAATTTCTTTGTTCCACTCTAAAAAGTCTGCCGAAGGCGCAAATGCTCCAAAAGGTCAAAAAATATCCCGCGGTCAGGCGGGATATTTGAGAAAGCGCTTATTTGTTTTTCCTGCCGCTCCGGTACTGGGCCGGAGTGCAACCTACAATCGCACGGAATGCCTGGGCAAATTTGCTGGGATTCTGATACCCCAGTTCCAAAGCAATTTCTCCAATCTGGAGATCTGTCTCCAAAAGACGCTGGGACGCACAGTGCATTTTATAGCTGCGCAGATAGGCGTAGGGAGTCTCCCCATAGATTTGCTTGAACCCGGCTTTCAACTGGGTCAGGCTGATTTCATGTTCCGCCGCAAGCTCCTTCAGACTGATCCGTCCGTCCTCATTCTGGAGCATATGATCTTTCACATGTTTGATCTTTTCTGTCAGCGCCTTGGGCAGATAACCGCAGTTTTCCTCAAAAACAGTCTGGTCGGCCTGAATGTGATAGAGCAGCTCAAGCAGTTTCAGTCGCAGGAAGGTCAACTGGGGTTTAACCAGGTTTCCGTACAGTTCCCGATACACATGCTCCACCGCCTCATTGCGGCGGAAGACTCTGCAATGCTCCGCCAGACTGTATTTCCGGAAAATTTCCCTGGCGCTGATTCCAAGACCGGCCAGCTCCGGCACATCGTCACAGGTCTTGGGGTACAGGATGATGGTAGAGCCAAAGTAATCCTTTAAGGGAAAGGAGGCGCCGATGGGCGGATGCAGCATGCTGTTGAGGGCAATATCCCCTTCGCCCATATAGACGTAATTCCAGTGGTCAAAGACGCATTCAAACCGCCCACGGGCGCAGTGATGAATGCCGATCACATCCTGTTCCATGCCATCCTGAAAGCAGGTCTCACAAGCAAAATCCGTCACCATCAGCTGTACGCCCGGAAAAATATCATAGAGCCAAAGATCTGCATGGCCATCTTCCACAGGATATGTGGCATGGCTGACAAATGGCGCCGGCCCTGGTGTTATGACTTTATCTTTCAAATAGTTCAGCTCCTGCACCGGGTCTCACCTCATTCCCATTTTGCTGCGGGACGCATCTTGTTTTTCTCTCAAAAAATTACAGTTCGAAATGTACCATCTTCACCATGCGGAACCGATCAGAAACAGCCATGCTAATCTTTGTGGACAGCTTCAAATCGCTTCTTGGGATATGGCGGTAGTAGGGCTCCTTGGCCAGCACTCTGACCCCGCCACCGATTTTCCCGGCCAGCTCCGCCACTGAATCCACATAGAAAAACATCCGGGCATCAGCGTGGCCTACCTGCTTCATGTACCTCTTCCGCATCATGGACATACCACTTTTGCTCACAGCATCAAAGACAAGCTCGATCTTTCCGAATTTCTGCAGCATTTGGAACAGCCCCACAACCTTAACCTCCTCAAAATAGTGGAACAGCCCACCAGCGGTAACCAGGATGGGAGCATCCGGCGCATCAGCGCGAATCCTCCTGATCCAGTTTTCGGCAAAAGCGTCCCCGGTGAGGTAGATCTCGCGCTCCGCCTCCGGCAGCAGCTCCCGCCGGTACTCCACCACATGGGGCAGATCAACGGCGTACCATCGAGTGTGACCGTTGTCGCAGCGATGATACGTCGTTTCCAGACCGCATCCGAGCTGGACAATGATACCATCCGGCCTGCGTTCCAGAAATGACATGATGAACCGGTCCATATTGGCGGACCGAGCGGCGGAGGCCAGCAGGGTGTACTGGCTCTGTCCGTCCTGCTCCAGTAGGGCGGACGGCAGCTTCTTTTTCAGATCCAGTGCCTTTTCATCGTATAAGATCTGTGGGTAGTGCTCACTGGCATAGATTCTCCCCGCCATGGGGACAAACAGCGTGTCTTCCACAACGCCTAACTTTGACATAACAACACCCCTTCTGTTTTCCGGATTACTTCCTGCCGACAAGCCGCCTGGAAGATACTAGTATCATCATTGCCGCCCGGCGGCGGGAGCCGAAAGTTTCTTCCGCGGTATCCATGAGTCAGACATTCTGATAGCCCATCTCCTGCAGTTTTTGCGCAAAGGCATCCCCATCATCTTGACTACCGGTCTGACAATTTGAAAACGAATACCTATGCGGCACATTTTCTTACAGTTCACCAAAACATATTGATGAGCAGCCCCAGCCCTGCCTGGGCTGCCGCCAGGATAGGGCACATAAAAAACGGCCACTGAAGCAGATGCTCCGGCAGAGCATAGCTCTTCATCCAGGCTTTGAACGCATAGCTGGGGTGCCCCTCCGTACCAGGGATGATAAACCGGCTTTTCGCCTTCCTCTGAATCAGCCAGAAATCCAGAAAGAACAGGTCACAGAAATTGACCATCATCCACTGGATATACCCGGTCAGGGCCAGCCGCCAGAATCCTGTCGTCCCACCCTCCACAGTGCTGATTGCACCATAAAGAAGGAGGGGCAGCAACTCCCCAAAGCAGATCCAAAGCCAATAAAATTGGTTTTCCGCCCCGGTAGGCGGCTCTTTTGCCACCTTGATGATAGCGGGTGGATAGCTGGGAAACACCAGCCGGGGATGATACAGCGCCACCAACCCGGCAAACAGGTTAAAATAGGCTGCCATAGCAAGCCCGTCCAAGATGGTGCGCGTCCAGTTCATACACATCTCCTATCACTATCATTTGCTCGTATTCCAGACCGAGAAAAGAATCGGTTAGGTATCATCGTTCTCAAGCACCCAGCGCCACATCCAGCGTCATCATAAGGGTAAAACCGACTGCAAACAGAATAGTCCCTATATTGGAGTGCTTCCCCACTGACATTTCCGGGATCAATTCCTCGACTACCACATAGATCATCGCTCCGGCGGCAAAGCTCAGGGCGTAAGGCAGTACCGGAACCAAAATCCCCGCCAGAAGGATGGTCAGAATCGCACCTATGGGCTCCACTGCACCGGAAATCGTTCCGTAGAGAAAGGATCGGGATTTGGAGAATCCCTCCGCTTTCAGAGGCATGGATATGATTGCGCCCTCCGGGAAGTTCTGAATGGCAATTCCCAGAGAAAGAGCCAGCGCACCCGCCAGCGTGATCCCGCTGTCCCCAAAGAGCCACCCGGCATAAACCGCCCCTACCGCCATTCCTTCCGGAATATTGTGCAGTGCCACAGCCAGCGTCAGCATGGTCGTCTTTCCAAGACTGCTTTTGATGCCCTCGGCCTCCGCGCTGCCGCGGTGCAGATGCGGAATCAGCCGATCCAGTCCCAGCAGGAACAGGATGCCGAGCCAGAACCCCGCAACGGCGGGGACAAAGGACCACCGCCCCATGTCCGCCGCCTGCTCCATCGCGGGCAGCAGCAGGCTCCAGATGGAAGCCGCCACCATGACCCCCGCCGCAAAGCCGGTGAGCGCACGCTGTACCATCTCACCCAAATTGTTTCGCATAAAAAAGACGCAGGCCGCCCCCAGCGTCGTCCCCGCAAAGGGAATCAGCAGCCCTTGCCATAGCTCAATCGGCATATTCTCCTCCAATCTTACCGCAGTGGTTTTCTGCAAAGTCGATCCGGACAATCAGGAGGCGCATCGGTCCGTCGGCCAGCTTTACCAGTGGCTAACAGGTGCAACCGAACACTGTATAAGAATCTCCTGTACAGAGCCCTTATCAATTTTACATTTTTCATAGTCGCTCTTCAAAAGGTATGATACTCTATGCTTGATTATAGTTAGCTATCGCTAACCAGTCAAGTCATTTTCTGTTAGGGACAGTTAATTTTCCTATCAGCTGTGTAGAGTGTCACGCAAACTCTCACCCGCAACCTTCAACGTGTGCGAGATTCAGGATTTCTTTTTTCTTTCTCTGGGCGTAACGCAGAGTTTGATATGCTCCGCCGCTGGAATGATCCACACAGAATACCACAAGGTCGCTTCGATCCACCATCTGCCGGTTGCGAATCTGAATGGCACCCTTCGGATGGCTGCCAGCGGCGGCGCTGCACAGTTCAATTTCATCATAATATGCTTCAAAGTTCTCCAAATTGTCCCGTAGCTCTGCCGTCGGATACGGAAGTACCAAAATCAGGGCGCTATTGTCATCCCGCACACGGCGCTGTTGGCGCTTGACGGCAGAAGAAACAATCTGATCAAAGTCTCCGTTACGGCCAACCAGAAACTCCACATATTCCTTTTCCAAAAGCAATGTGTGGATCAGCGACTCCACACGCTCTTCCGCTTTCCAAAATTCCGGAACGATCCGATGTCCAAAGAAACTGACGGTAAATAGATCCATGTCGTTCTCGTTGGCATTTTCTGACCAACAGCTCCCTTAAGTAAATGTTCCAACTCTTATTATATATAAACATTTACTTAAAGTAAATAATCCTCTAATTGGTTTCAATTATATTTTACCTGTTCTGTTGGTAGCATAATGTTGGGAGGTGAAGTGATGCAGACAGAGTTTCCGGAACGATATATCACTCTGGGCTTAAAAATCGCCTATTACAGAAAAAAGGCAGGATTGACACAGGAGGTTCTTGCTGAACGGATCGGAAAAAGTGTTAATTTTGTCGGCCAGGTAGAAGGAACAGGAACAATTCGGGGTGTATCCTTGGAGACCCTGTTCAAAATTGCCCAAGTATTGAAGATTCAGCCCTCCAAACTGTTGGAGGACGACTGATTAACATTGTAAAAAGAAAGGGAGTGCCGCCGCCGGAATATACCCGGTGGCGGCACTCCTCTTTTCATGATGGTTTGGGCGTTCCTCCTCTTAGAGCTTCCACTGGCCGGACTCTTTACGGCCGGATACGAACGCTTGATACAGGCCCTCCTGGGCCATGAGCTGGCTGTGGGTGCCCCGCTGAACGATCTGTCCGCCGTCCAGCACCAGTATCTGGTCGGCGTTGCGGACCGTCTTCAGCCGGTGAGCGATCATCAGAATGGTCTTGTTCCGAGTCAGGGCTTCGATGGCCTTTTGCAGCCGGTCCTCATTCTCCGGGTCTACATTGGCGGTGGCTTCATCCAGAATCACGATGGGAGCATCCTTCAGGATCGCCCGGGCAATGGAGATGCGCTGCTTCTCGCCGCCGGAAAGACTGGAGCCACCCTCGCCGATGACGGTGTCATAGCCTTGGGGCAGGGTGAGAATGAAGTCGTGGCAACAGGCTTTCTTCGCCGCAGCCACCACTTCCTCGTGGGTGGCATTGGGGCATCCAAACTTGATGTTGTTTTCCACCGTGTCGGCAAAGAGATAGACCTTCTGAAATACCATGGAGATCTGATCCATCAGGTCCTCCAGAGTATAGTCCTTCACATTCTGACCGCCCACAAGGACGGTGCCGCTCTCCACATCCCAGAACCGGGCGATGAGATTACACAGTGTGGTTTTCCCGGAACCGCTGGGGCCCACGATGGCGGTGGTGGTTCTGTCCGGGATGGCGAAGGATACATCCCGCAGGATAGGCCGCTGGTCATAAGAGAACGAAACATGGTCGAAGGTAATGCCGTGCTCCCTGGGCGTGCCGGCCCGACCGGTCTCTGCCAGCTGGGGCATGGCGTCCGTCTCATCGGCATGGGCCATGCAGCTGCTGACGATACGCAGCAGGGACATGCCGCTGCCCGCCGAGGAGATCTGAGCAAAGACCAGGAAGGACATGATGACCACCATCAGAGCGTTGGCCAGAATCATCGTTCCGGAGAGATAGAACCATACCGCCGCAAACATCATGGCCACGCTTCCCAGCTGGAGCGCGATCCCCTGCGCCATAATATAAGGGGTGAACATCTTTTCGATGTTCAGGTTGCTGCGGCAGTTGTATTCCAGTGCTTCCTGCAAGGTGCGGTCACCCCGTCCGGTGAGGTTGAAGGACTTCACCACGCTCATGCCCTGCACATACTCCAGCACCGCCTCCACCAGTTTGGCCTCGGATTTCTGACGGTGCGGGGCGAGGGCGGCGGATTTTTGCTCCATGGCCGAGGTGATGAACAAATAAACTGTTGTAGCAGCCACCACAATGAGACCGATCCGCCAGTCAAAAATCAGGATCATCACCGTAAAGACCAGAGCGTTGAGCATCCCGCCCAGCATGGTCACCAACACCATGGGGGCCACAGTCTCCACATTGTCCAGCACGGTGGTGCAGACCCCGGTGAGCTCTCCTAGGCTGTTGTCGTTGAAGTAGCCCATGGGGACGGATTTCATCCGCTGCCCGATGGCCACGCGCTTATTTGCCGCCATGAAGTACCCTGCGTGGGTCTGCTCAAGCTGGGAGAAATATCTGGTCACGGCGCTGCCCAGAATACTGACTGCCAACAGGCCCAGCGCCTGCCACGCCGTGGCAGGGCCGATTTTTCCATCCAGCAGAGCCAGGATGGTGTAGTAGATGGCGGCAATCTCAAACATATGGAATACCGCATTGAAAAAGCAGGCGATCACCGAGCGCCGGATGTTGCGCTGTTCCTTACCGGCAAACCGCCAGATACCTCTGAATGTCTCGATCATACCGTTTCTCCCTCCTTTGCGCCCATGTGAGCCTGCCACAGATCGACGTACAACGGGCAATGGCGCAGCAGGTCTTCATGCCTGCCCTGCGCCTCGATGCTTCCATCCTTCACCACCACGATCTGATCTGCGCCGGTGATGGTGGACAGGCGGTGGGCAATGACGATGACCGTCTTACCCTCCACCAGTTTTGCCACTGCCCGCTGGACCACCGCTTCATTCTCCGGATCAATGTAGGCGGTGGCCTCGTCCAGAATCACCACGGGGGCGTTTTTCAGCATGGCCCGGGCGATGGCGATACGCTGCCGCTCTCCTCCGGAGAGATGGGCGCCTCCGCCGCCCACCCGGGTGTCATAGCCATGCTCCAACTGGCGGATGAAACCGTCGCATCCGGCGGCTTTGCCGACTTGTTCCACTTCTTGATCCGTGGCATTTACCCGGCCCATACGGATATTTTCCCGGATGGTATCGTCAAAGAGGTAATTGTCCTGAGAAACAAAGGCCACCTGGTCATAGAGTTGTTCCAGCGGGATACGGCTTTCCTCCACGCCGCCCAGGGTAATGCGGCCCTCGGTCACATCCCAGAAACCGGCGATGAGCTTGGCAATGGTGGACTTGCCCGAACCGGAGGGACCAACCAAAGCGGTGAGGCTGCCGGCCGGAATGGTGAGGGAGATGTTGTGGAGGATCTCCTTGTCTTGGGCATATCCAAAGGAGACATGATCCAAGGCGATATCCGGTCTTCCCAGCTGTGCCGGCTGTGTTCCGTGATCCTGCTCCGGCTTCAGGAGGATCTCGTCCACCGAACCTACGATGGTACCCACCTTGGCAAGATTATCCACAAAGCCCATGGCGGCAATGAGAGGCCCCACAATACTCATGGACAGGATGATGGTGGTGAGAAATACCTCCGCGGACAAGCTGCCGTCCGTGTAGAAGATCCAGCCCACAGGCAGCACCGTAATCAGCGTGGTGGGAGCGATGGCATAGGCCAGCGCCATTCCGAACTGGCATTTCTTCATCCAGTTGTAGTAGTAGGCAGCATTGGCCCGCACCCGGGAGGAGAACTTCTCATAGGAGTTCTTTCCCTGATTGAAGGCCTTGATGACCTCAATGCCGCCGATGTATTCCACAATGGTCTCGTTCATGGCCTGGGTCGTCTCCACCGCACCCTGATAGTCCTTGCCATAGCTGCCCATGATGGCCATCATAAAAGCCATGCCCACAGGAATGGACACCAGACTCAGCAATGCCATGCGCCAGTCCAGCGTAAACAGATACACGAGAACGCATACCGGCGCCAGCAGATTGGAGGTCATCTCCGGCAGCAGGTGGGCCAGTGTCGTCTCCATACTCTCCACCTGATCTACCACGATCTGTTTGAGCCGGCCGCTGGAGGTGTCCAGAATGTCTCCCAAGGGTAAGCGGGGCATTTTGGACAGAACCATCTTCCGGATGTCCCGCAGGATCTGGAAGGTGGCCTTGTGGGAGAGGGAGAGCGCCAGATTGTAAAGCAGAGTTTTGGCCAGATAGCCACCAAGGGCCACCATGCACCACAGAAGATAGAAGTTCCAGTCCCGCTGCCCGGTGAGAAGCGCTACCAGGATACGCCCTGCCGAGAGATACGGCAGCAGACCCAGCAGGACACCCGCCACCGCGCAGAAGATGGCGGCAATCAGGCCGCCGTGATGATCCTTGCCCAGCTGCCACAACCGCAGCAGTGGGCTTTGTGTTTGCTGCATAAATAAGCCTCCTTAGTTAGTTATTGCTAACCTTTGGTTCTATGAAAAGGCCGCCGGAAAAGCGGCCTTTTGCACTACCGGAAGTTTTCAGGATGAAAAATCGTTTCAAATCCTGCCATGTGATAGCGGTTGAGCTGGCGGACATAGTGGAGCGCCCGGGCCTTATCCATGCGGTGCCGCACCGGCTCAAACATTCCGTTGAAGTAGGCGGTGGTAACGATATGGATCAAGTCCTCGGTGACCTGACCGGAGCGGACGCTCTCACAGCCGATGACCTCCATGTATTTGTAGGTGTAACTGACTTCGATCTCCACCAACTCGTCAATATAGTGGGCATATTCCGTCCCGGCGGCCCGGCGGAGCAGCAGTTCAAACTCCGGCAGGTGCTCATAGATGTAGTCAAACAGTCCCTCCTGGGCATGGGCAGTGTAACGCCCCATCTCCTCCTGCTGGGTTGGGCCGTCAAACTGGTGAAAAGACTCCTGAATCTCCAAAAAACGGCGCTTCAGCTCTCCCGCGGCAGGCTCCACCAGGGCCCGGAACAATCCCGCCTTGTCGGTAAAGCGGGTATAGATGGAGCCGGTGCTGGTTCCCGCCGCTTTGGCGATGTCCCGCAGGGAGGCCAGAGCAAAGCCTTTTTCCAAAAATTCCCGACGGGCGCAGCGGAGTACATTTTCATAGACCCCTTCGATCTGCTTTGCCATGGTATCGCCTCTCAATTCAAAACACTGTTTCATAACGATGTTTTGAATATACAACCAAAAAGCAAGTTTGTCAAGAGAGGATTTCTCCTTGACAGTGATAGAAAGGAATGCTATATTGATAATCAGATTATCGGTAATCAAATTATCATTTGTCGGGAGGGGTGTTATGGCAAGACCGGATACTTCCATCGACCCTCGGATCATGGACAGTGCCAGAGAGGAGTTCCTGGCGCTGGGCTTTGAGCAGGCTTCCCTGAAATCCATCTGCCAGCGGGCTGGGGTGACAACCGGCGCCCTTTATAAGCGTTACGCCGGAAAAGAGGAACTGTTTCGCGCTGTGGTGGCGGATACGGTGGCGGATTTGGATGCTGTTTATGAGGAGCGGACGGCGGTGCCGGCATCCGCCCTCTCCGACGAAGACCTGATCCGGGCGTGGTATATGGATGAGGAATACATGCTGTGGTGGTTCCGCTTTCTCAATGAGCGGCGGGATGGCTTTGTGCTGCTGCTCACCGGAGCGGAGGGCACCGCCTACGCCAACTTCCAACACGACTGGGTGGAGAAAATGACGGAAGGCACCTGGACCTACTACGCCGAGGCCAGACGCCGGGGCTTGTGTACTGTGGATATGACGCAGGAGGAGCTCCATGTAGTCCTGTCCGCCTTCTGGACCACCATTTACGAGCCCTTTATCCACGCCTTCGCCTGGCCGGAGATCCAGCGCCACTGCACTTTGGTCTGCCGTCTCTTTGACTGGTACGCTGCCCTGGGATTCCCCAAGGGATGAAAAACGCCTCTGCGGAGGCTTTTTTCTCGCTAATAAGTTAGCAATAACTAACTAAAAAGGAGTGATACTGTGTTTCAAAAAGTCCTGCGCTACACCGGACGCCACCGGAAGACGACTTATGCCTCCATTCTGGTACTGGTGGCCGGCGTGGCCATGAGCGTGCTGCCCTATTTCTTCCTCTACCGCCTGCTGCGGCCCCTGCTGACTGGGGGCAGTCTCACGTTGGAGGAAACCCTGTTCAACGCCGGGGCCATGGCTCTGTGCATGGTCCTCTACAGCCTTCTTTATGTGGAGGGGCTGGCTCTGTCCCACCGCTCCGCCTATCATACTTTGGAAAACCTCCGGCTCCATCTCCAGAGCAAGCTGGAAAAGCAGCCCCTGGGCGCGATCCAGGAGAAGGGCGTTGGAGTCTGGAAGAAGATGTTCATTGACGACATTGAGAGCATGGAACTTCTGCTGGCCCACGCCCTGCCGGAAGGGCTGTCCAATCTGGCGGTGCCGGTGGTGGTATTTGCGGCCATGTTCCTCACGGACTGGAAGCTGGGTCTGCTTTCCCTCTGCTCCCTTCCGCTGGGCGTACTGGCCATGGGCATGATGTACCGCTCCGGCATGAGCAAGATGGGAGACTACTACGCCGCCGGGCAGAAAATGAACAACACCATCGTGGAGTACATCAACGGCATGGAAGTCGTGAAAGTCTTCAACCGGGACGGAGAGTCATATCACCGCTTTGAGACCGATGTAAAAAACTACCGTGATTTTACTCTGGATTGGTTCCGGGCCTGCTGGCTGTGGATGGCCCTCTACACCAGCATTTTGCCCTGCGTGGCGCTGGTGCTGCTGCCGGTGGGCGGCTATCTGGTACTCGCCGGCGCCTCTACCTTGCCGGATTACGCGCTGGTATTGTGCATGTCTTTTTCCGTGGGACCGCCTCTGATCCGAGCCATGAACTTTATGTCGGTGCTGCCCCAGCTGAGCTACAAGATTGACCAAATGGAATCTCTGTTCAATATTCCGCCCCTGAAAGAAGGAAAAACGGATTTCAACGGAAACGATTTGCAGATCCGCTTTGAGAATGTGCGGTTTTCTTATGAAAAGGACGAAGTCCTCCACGGCATCTCCTTCTCTGTCCCACAGGGCAGCCTTACCGCTTTGGTGGGAGAATCCGGCAGCGGGAAATCGACCCTTGCCAAGCTGCTGGTCCACTTTTACGATGTGACGGACGGACGCATTACGCTGGGGGGGCAAGACCTGCGAGAGATGTCCCTCGCCTCTCTGAATGAGCAGATCTCCTTCGTCGCGCAGGAGCAGTTCCTGTTCAACACCAGCCTGTTGGAGAACATCCGGCTGGGAAGACCCGGCGCCACCGACGAGGAGGTGCTGGCGGCGGCGGAACGGGCTCAATGCGGAGAGTTTCTGAAACAGCTGGAAAAAGGAATCTATACCATGGCCGGCGATGGCGGCAAAGGGCTTTCCGGCGGGGAGCGGCAGCGGATCGCCCTGGCCCGGGCGATTTTGAAGAACGCTCCCATCGTGGTGCTGGATGAGGCCACCGCTTTTTTGGACCCGGAGAATGAGGAGAAAATGAACGCCGCCATTGCCGAGGTGATCCGGGGCAAGACGGTCATCGTCATCGCCCACCGGCTTCAGTCCATTGCAGGTGCCGATCAGATCGTGGTGCTGGATCAGGGCAATGTGGCAGGGATTGGCCGCCACGATACATTGCGAAAGACTTGCCCCGCCTATGAAAAACTGTGGCGGGCTGCCGAGGGAGCCGCTGCCTGGCGTGTCTCTGCGGAGAAAGGAGGCGACGAGGCATGATCGCGCTGATGAAACGAATCCTGTCCGTATCCGGCCCCTATCAGGGGCGGATCAAGCTGGCCTTTGTCTTTGCGTTCCTGAAGGCCATGCTGTCCAAGGCCCCCATCGGTCTGTCCTTCCTGGCCCTGAGCGCTTTTCTCCAGGGAACCATGACGGCACGGCTGTGCCTGTGGCTGGCGGTGGGCACGGTGGGTTGCGTTCTGCTGGAGTGCCTGTACCAGAACATCGCCGACCGGCTCCAGGCCGCGGCGGGCTATATGGTATTCGCCGATCTGCGCATGGAGCTAGGACGGCATCTGCGCCGCCTGCCCATGGGCTATTTCACAGAGGGCAACATCGGCAAAATCAGTTCCGTTCTGTCCACCGACATGGTGTTCATTGAGGAGAACTGTATGCACGACATTGCCAACATGATGAGCTATACCTTTGCCCAAGCCATTCTTGTGCTGTGGCTGGCCTTCCTGAATCCCTGGCTGGGACTGGCCGCCTTGGTGGTGGTGCTGATTATCTGGCAGCTGGGCCGCGCATCTCTGGGGAGCACCCTGGCCCACTCCGACATCCGACAGGAGCAGAGCGAGGCGCTTACACGGGCAGTGCTGGACTATGTGGAGGGCATTGGTATTGCCAAGACCTTCAACCTGCTGGGAGAGCGTTCCGAGCAACTCACCGAAAATTTCGCCCGGAGCCGCAAGGTCAGCATCGAGTTCGAGGAGAGTCAGGCCCCCTGGATGCGGGCCCTTTATCTGGTGTGCGGTCTGGGCTCGGTGCTGATGATCCCCCTGTCTCTCTGGCTCTATGGCCGGGGGCAGCTCTCCATCACCTTCCTGCTGGGTGTCCTGCTCTTCGTCTTTGACCTCTTCGGCCCCATTAAAGCGCTCTATAGTCAAGCCACCCGCCTGACGGTGATGAACGCCTGCATGGACCGGATCGAGGCAGTGTTGGCTCAGCCGGAACTGCCTGACCGGGGCCGGGAGACCTTACCCAAAGCCGGCGGTGCCCCGGAGGTGGAGTTCCGAAATGTCACCTTCGCCTACGGGGAGAAAGAGGTACTGCATGATGTCTCTTTCACACTGGAGAAAAACCGGATGCTGGCCCTGGTGGGGCCCTCTGGCGGCGGTAAAAGTACGGTAGCCAACCTGCTCTCCCGGTTTTGGGATGTCAAACAGGGCCAAATTTTAGTGCGGGGCAGGGATATCCGCGATATTCCTCTTTCTGATCTGATGGATCAGATCTCTATGGTGTTCCAGCGGGTCTACTTATTCCAAGATACCGTCTATAACAACATCGCCATGGGGCGGACAGACGCCACACGGGAGGAGGTTTATGAGGCGGCCAGAAAAGCCCGATGCTATGACTTCATCATGGAGCTGCCCGACGGCTTTGACACGGTCATCGGCGAAGGTGGAGCCAGCCTATCCGGCGGAGAGCGGCAGCGAATCTCCATTGCCCGCTGCATTCTGAAGGATGCTCCCATCGTCATTCTGGATGAGGCCACTGCCAGCGTGGACGCCGACAATGAGAGCTACATCCAGGAGGCCATCACCCAACTGTGCCGGGGCAAGACCCTGCTGGTCATTGCCCACCGGCTCAATACCATTCGTCACGCCGATGAGATCCTGGTTATCGACCAGGGGCGCATCGTTCAGGCCGGCGCCCACGACACACTTATGGAGGAGGAGGGCATTTACCGCCGCTTCATCACCGCCCGCTCCAATCCCACCGGTTGGTGCCGGTAAACACAGTGAGCCGAACGAAACGGAAAGAATGGCCGGGAGATGTATCCCGGTCATTCTTCGTTCCAGCTTCTTCCCTTGATTGATCCCGGGGGGCATACAAATCCAATATAGTGGCATCTTGCAATTTCATGCGACAAAGAGTATGATGTGGTTAGCACGAACTAACCATCATTGAGGTGACCATACTGTATGGATGACAACAAGCAGTTTTGGGAGCGGTTTTCACGGCATTACTCCGGTTTCATACGCCGCTCTCAGGCGACCTATCAGCAGATCTGCAAAGCAATGCGTCCTTTTCTGAAACGGGACATGGATGTGCTGGAGTTGGCCTGCGGAACAGGCCAGCTGTCCGTGCCGCTGTCTCCATGTGTCCGGAGCTGGGAGGCAACCGACTTTTCAGCTGAAATGATCCGTCAGGCCAAAAAGCAGGTGCATTCGTCCCGGCTCCATTTCTCCGTCCAGGACGCTACCAAGCTGCCCTACGGCCCGGAGAGCTTCGACGCGGTCGTGATCTCCAACGCCCTCCATGTCATGCCTCACCCGGAAAAAGCTCTGGCGGAAGCCTGGCGGGTTCTGAAGCCGGGGGGATGGCTGTTCGCCCCCACCTTTGTCTGGGGCAAAAGCCGAAGCGCCAGACTCCGGCTCTGGTTCATGGGGCTTTCAGGCTTTCGGGTGTATCATGTCTGGACTGCCGGGGAGCTGATGGCATACCTGTCCGAGCGCGGCTATTCCATCGTTCGCCATCCACTTCTCGGAAGTTCGTTGGCGCCGCTGTGCTGTCTGATGGCCAGGAAGATCCCCGATGAACGGACCGCGGCACGGCAGACCACCTTCCGGTCCGCGCAGTTCGATGATCCAAAAGTCAAGAAGGAGTGAGAGAACATGTGGAAGTACACAGTGGAAGTCAATGGAATGATGTGCGGGATGTGCGAGGCCCATGTCAATGACGCTGTGCGCAAAGCCTGCCCGGTCAAAAAGGTGAGTTCTTCCCGGAGCAAAAACCAGACCGTGATCCTCTCTGAAACAGAGCTGGACACGGAGGTGCTCATGAACGCCATTCGCGGCACGGGGTATGAGGTCGGAGCGATCCAGAAAGAGCCGTATAAAAAAAGAGGACTATTCGGTTGAGTTCATTGGCGGCAGCGGTCAGAAAAGAGGCGTGAATATGAACACGGCAATGCAGTCGTTTGGATATGGATTAGCGGCTCTGCTGTTTTGCATCGCTATTCTTGGCGTGTGCCATAATATCAAAAAAGCCGCCCGAAAGTTTTTGAAAAGCCAGCAGACACATAAGGATGAGCTGCCGTAAGCGTTTGGAGCTATGGAGCAGGTACGCTTGGCGGTGAACTTACACAGCAGGTCGCTCCTGATTTAAAAGCGCAGATCACATAAAATGCGGTGGAGGCCATATCCAGGCTCCACCGCATTTGATATTCCGTGCCAAATGGCAGGTATTCACTTATCGCGTTGCCGCTCGATAGCAAAGTCCGCCAAATTTGCATAGGCTCATTGCCCGTGCGCATCTTCCCGCATTTTCGTTACCTGCTCCAAGTGCGCCTGCACCGCCGCAAAGGATTTTTCGCTGATCACATGCTCGATCCGGCAGGCATCTTCGGTCGCAGTCTCCTCGTCCACGCCCAATTCCATCAGCATCTGGCTCAACACCGTGTGGCGGGTGTACATCGTCTTAGCAATGGCAAGCCCGGTCTCCGTCAAGGTGATCGCACCGTCAGCATCCACATTCACATATCCGTCCTTTTTCAGAATGGACATGGCTCTGCTGACGCTGGGCTTGGTAAAGCCCAACTGCGCTCCCACATCGATAGCTCGAACGAAGGTGCTGTTCTGTGAAAGAATATAGATGGTTTCCAGATACATCTGGCCAGACTCGTGAATCGCCATAGGAACCTCCAAAAAACGGGCGTTTTGCTTATTATAACACAGGCGTCCGACAAGCGCCATTTTTTCTGTCAACAAAATCCATCCGTCCTCTTGACAAGCGAATTTGTCCTGTATATAATTGCGTTAGTTAGCTACCGCAAACTAAAAGGCGGCGGCTATATATTTAACGCATTGGTTAGCAATCGCTAACTACATTTACTGTCAGTTTTTTTATTTCGCCGTACAGTCTTCGCGTGGACATGATTTTGTGAGGGAAACGCCTATGTCAGAGGATCTGCTGATTCGCCATTGTTCTCCCACCCTGGCCGGAATCAAGACGGGAAACCTCTTTTCCTGTGCCTGCCCCAGCCGGAAGGATCTGACGAAAGACTTGTGTCGACTGAACAAGAAACTGGTTCCCAGAGGAATACGCGTCCTTCCGCTCCGGGTTCGCAAAGGCCGCGCTTTGATCTATGCCTACCGGCCCAATGCATTGGAGAGCGATCTGACCGATCAGCGGGCCAGAGCCTTGCTTCTCAAATACGGCTATGTGCCGGAAAACCCCAATGGCTGCGTGGTTCACCTCATCCACCGGCTCCGGAGCGAGGGGGAATTCCCCCATGAGATCGGCCTGTTTTTGAGCTATCCCCCTGAGGATGTGCTGGGCTTCATCTGCAATCGGGCGTGCAATCACAAATGCGTGGGCTGCTGGAAGGTCTACGGCGACGAGCAGACCGCCAAAAACATCTTTGAAAAATATGAGATATGCAGCAAGATCTACTCCCGGCAGTGGCAGCAAGGGAAATCCATCGAGCAGCTCACCGTGGCTGGTTGATGTTTCTACCATAACAAATCCAGAAAGAAAGGTCGTTGAGTCTTATGAGTAAAGTTGCAGTTGTGTATTGGAGCGGCACGGGAAACACCGAGGCCATGGCAATGGCGGTGGCCGAAGGCGCCAAGGGCAAAGGCGCTGAGGTGTCTGTGATTACCGCCGCAGAGTTCTCGCCGGAGCAGGTCGGCGAGTATTCCGCCATCGCCTTTGGCTGCCCCTCCATGGGGTCGGAGCAGCTGGAGGAGAGCGAGTTCGAGCCCATGTTCACCGCCTGTGAGGGCAGGCTGAGCGGGAAGAACATCGCTCTGTTCGGCTCCTACGGCTGGGGGGACGGCGAATGGATGCGCAGCTGGGAGTCCCGCTGCAACGACGACGGCGCCAATCTGGCCCGCGAAAGCGTGATCTGCAACGAGGCTCCGGACGATGACGCTCTGGCGGCCTGCCGCGAGCTGGGCGCATCTCTGGCCTGACAAAAACACCGCAGAAGGCAGGAGGATCTCGTCTCCTGCCTTCTCTCTGTATCCCCAGCCAGCATAGGCGAAACCAATTTCGAACCCAGAGAAACAGGTCGTGAGAAATATGCTGAAAGAATACTTATTGAGGCAGGGCTCCGGCACGGGCCGCTGGGGCCACGGTATGCCGGGGGTGCAGATCTGCCGCTTTTCCCTGCCGGAGCCGGTGCAGGAGCCCTTGCGGCCCATCCCGGTGTGCGGCGCACCGCTCCAGTTTGAGGTGCTGTTCTGTTTGACCGGCCGCCTTGCCGTCCGGCCATTACAGGGGACTTCCTACACGGTGGAGGCTCCGGCCATTTTCCTCCTCTCCGACAGCTCCGCTCTCCGCTCGTGTCAGTATAGCGGAAATCTGGGCGGCATTTTGATCGCCGTAGACGCCAAAGCCGCAAAAGAAAGCCTTGTGACGGTCTGCTCCACCCTGGGGATGAGGTTGGACACCAGGATCGTCAAGCAGAAGATGACGGCGAGGAACGGCTGCATGGCCCTGTGCGGCACACCTTGGACGCAGTCATTTTTTGAAACGGTTCGCTATCTGTCTGAGCAGGAGCAGGAACGCTACTGTGTTTTCAAGTCGGTGGAACTGCTGTATCTGCTCTGCACCGAGGTATCTGAATCGGACGAATCTTTCTCCGGCTCAGGCTGCCCGGTATCCCACAGTCTGTTGGAAGTCAAGGCATACATCCAGACGCATCTGTCTGATAAGCTTACCATTGCGTTCCTCTGCAAACAGTTTTCGCTTTCCCCGACCTTCTTGAAAGAAGGGTTCCGCCGCGCCTATGGCATGCCGATTCACAGCTTTTTGGTTCAACAGCGCCTCCGACGGGCACAGGAGCTGATCTGCACCACCCGGATGCCCATTCAGCAAATCGCACAGGCTGTAGGGTATGAGGGTATGAGCCAGTTCAACGCAGCATTCAAGCGGGAGTATGGCATGACTCCCGGCCAGTACAGAAAAATGTCGGAAACCGCAACTCCGCGTCCGTTTTGACAGCGACAAACACCCACCTTTTCTGCTACAATAATCAGACATTCCAAAGCATTCAGAAGGAGTGACAGCGATGAAACAGCATCGTTTTTGGGCGTGGGGCGCTGTGATCTGCATGATTATGGTCATGGTCACCGGCTACAAACGGAAATAAGGGAAAGGAAGGATCACAATGAGCGTTTATACGAAACTGGCCTGCTTTGCCACCGGTGCGTTGTTTGGATCTTTTGGCGTTAAGCTGCTGTCCAGCAAGGATGCCAAGAAGGCCTATGTCCACGTCACGGCCGCCGGCCTGCGGATGAAGGACGCGGTCATGGAAACCGTGACTACGGTGCAGGAAAACGCCGCGGACATTCTGGCCTCCGCCAAGGAGCTGAATGAGGACCGGGCTGCGAAGGAAGCGGAGGAAGCCGCCGCTGCCAATCTGGAGAGCGAAGAAGCCTGATTGACCCAGAGGGAGCCGCCAGCGGCTCCCTCTTTTCGTGAAGGAGGAACCTATGAACGCAACCATATTGCACGAAAGCCGGGGGCGCATCCGGTTCCGGCTGCGGCAAAAACAAATGACACTCGCTCAGGCGGATCTGCTGGAGGCATGGATTCAGGGAAAGTCCTGGTGCCGGCAGGTCACCGTCCATGAGCGAACCTGCTGCGTCATCCTGTACTACGATGGGACTCGCCAAGCCGTGCTGAACGAAATTCGGCATTTTTCCTGGCAGGAGGCGGAGCGGACCACCGCGCTGCCCGCCCACAGCAGCCGGGCGCTGAACCGGGAATTTGAGGAGAAGCTGGTGGCAAAGGTGGTGTGCAAGGCCGCCTGCACCCTGTTTCTCCCGTCTCCATTGCGGATTGCCCGCATTCTCTGGCACATGATCCCCTTTGTGCGGAGAGGACTGCGCTGCCTGCTGCGCCGCCGCATCAAGGTGGAGCTGCTGGATGCCCTGTCTATTTCCATTTCTGCCTGTAGAAGGGACTTCGGAACCGCCGGAATGGTCATGTTTCTGCTGGAGGTGGGCGAGCTGCTGGAGGAGTGGACAAGGAAGAAATCTGTGGCGGATCTGGCCCGGTGCATGTCGCTGAATGTGGACCGGGTCTGGCTGCGCACAGCCCAGGGCGAAGTGCTGGTTCCTGTGTCCCAGATCCAGCCGGGGGATGCAGTAGTCGTCCGCGCCGGCGGCATCGTGCCCGTAGACGGTCTTGTGCTGGAGGGGGAGGTCACCGTCAATCAGGCGTCCCTCACCGGAGAGCCCATCCCGGTGCCCAAGCGCCCCGGCGGCGCGGTCTATGCCGGCACTGTGGTGGAGGAGGGCGAATGTGTGCTGGAGGTACGCCAGGCCTCCGGCCAGAGCCGCTATGACCAGATCGTCCACATGATCGAGCAGTCGGAGCAGATGAAGTCGGAGGCTGAGAGCAAGGCCGCCAATCTGGCGGACAAGCTGGTGCCCTATACCTTCGCCGGGAGCCTGCTGAGTTTTGCCCTCACCCGGAATGTGGCGCGGGCCCTGTCGGTGCTGATGGTGGACTTCTCCTGCGCCCTGAAGCTGGCCATGCCTCTGGCCGTCCTCTCCGCCATGCGGGAGGCGGGACGCGCCCACATCACCGTCAAGGGCGGCAAATTCCTGGAGGCTGTGGCGGCTGCCGATACCATCGTCTTTGACAAGACCGGCACCCTGACCCGCGCCTGCCCCCGGGTGGCTCAGGTGGTATCTTTCGGCACCAAGGAGGAAGCCGAAATGCTGCGGCTGGCCGCCTGCCTGGAGGAACACTTCCCACATTCCATGGCCAACGCCGTGGTGGAGGAGGCGAAGCGCCGGGGCCTGCGTCACGAGGAGTACCACTCCAAGGTGGAGTATCTGGTGGCCCACGGCATCGCCAGCACCGTCGATGGGGAGCGGGTCCTCATCGGCAGCGCCCACTTTGTCTTTGAGGATGAGGGCTGCGTCATTCCGGAAGGCGAACAGGAGCGCTTTGACGCCCTGCCGCCGGAGTATTCTCACCTGTATCTGGCCGTAGGCGGACAGCTGGCCGCCGTGATCTGCATCTCCGACCCGCTGCGTGAGGAGGCAAAGGAAGCCCTCTCTGCCCTCCGCACCTTGGGGATTACCAGCACCGTTATGCTCACCGGCGACAGTTACCGCACCGCCGCAGCCATTGCCGCCCAGGTGGGAGTGGATGACTTCCGCGCCGGAGTCCTGCCGGCGGACAAGGCGGAGTATGTGGCAAGGCTCCGCTGGGAGGGGCATACTGTCCTGATGGTGGGCGACGGCATCAACGACTCGCCGGCCTTGTCCGAGGCGGACGCGGGCATCGCCATCAGCGACGGCGCCGCCATCGCCCGGGAGATTGCAGACATCACCATCGCTGCCGACAGCCTCTGGGAACTTGTAGAGCTGCGCCGGATCGCCATGGCGCTGATGGCGCGCATCCACTCCAACTACCGCTTCGTCATCGGCTTCAACAGCGCGCTGATCGCTCTGGGCGTAGCCGGAGTCCTGCCGCCAGCCACCTCCGCCACGCTGCACAATTTCTCCACCCTGGGCGTCAGCCTGCGGAGTATGAGCCGGTTGACTGCTCAGACGCAGTCCACTCGGGGCAACAATTTGCAGAATGGATAAAAAAAGATTTCTTTCCGCTTGGTAGCTTGTGCTTTTTGCGCGGTTGCACATGACTAACTCCATATGCTATAATACACTTACGATGCGCAGTGTGTGATGCACGGTAAGTCCAATCGCCGCTGCGCATTCTTTTATACACAGCGGTTAGCTATGGCTAACCGCAAGAAGAAAGGGGAGGATTGTATCAGACCGTATCGATCTACCATTGTTCTTTCTGTTCTGCTACTTATATTGTCCGGCTGTTCACTGTTTGTGGGCGTGATTGACCTGACACCCGGTGAGCTACTCGCAGGCAATTTTGAGCAGTTGGAGATTTTCCTGATCTCCCGGCTGCCGCGCCTGCTGGCCATCCTATGCACCGGCATTGGTATGAGTGTGGCGGGACTCATCATGCAGCAGCTGTGCAGCAACAAATTTGTGTCCCCAACCACCGGCGCCACCACCTCCTCGGCCCAGTTCGGCATCCTGCTGGCTCTGCTGTTTATGCCGGCCTCCACCCTATGGAGCAGGGCTATCTTCGCCTTTGCCACGGCGATTCTGGGCACTTGGATCTTCGTCTGGTTCATTCAGCGCATCCAGTTCAAGGATGTGGTTATGGTTCCTCTGGTGGGCATCATGTTCGGCAATGTCATCGGCGGCATTACCAACTATCTGGCGTACAAGTACGAGATGACCCAGGCCCTGTCCTCCTGGCTGGTGGGCCACTTTTCCCTGGTGCTGAAGGGCCGGTATGAGATCGTCTGGCTGACGGTGCCGCTGGTCATTCTGGCCTTTCTCTTTGCCAACCACTTCAACATCGTGGGGCTGGGCAAGGATTTTTCCAAGAACCTGGGGGTCCCGTACAATCTGGTGCTCTTCTCCGGCCTCACCATTGCCGCCATGATCACCGCCTCCATCGTGGTGGTGGTCGGCTCCATCTCCTACATCGGCCTGATCGTGCCCAATGTGGTAGCCATGTACAAGGGCGACAAGATTCGGGGCACGCTGGTGGACACCGCCCTGTTCGGCGCAATCTTCGTGCTGGTGTGCGACATGATCGGCCGGGTGGTGATTGCCCCCTACGAGCTGCCCATCGAGCTGATCGTGGGCATCCTGGGAAGCCTCATTTTCATCGCCCTGCTGTTTTACCGGCTCAAGCATGGCCGCAAGGCCATCCGTCTGGGCGGCGCCGGGACAGGCTGCTGCTCCACCATGCCCAACCTGAGGGGAGGTGCGGACCAGTGAACATCTCTGCAGCACGCGCCAACCGGCGCAAACTTCTGATTTTAGTGGTCCTCGTTCTGTTCTGCGCAGCGGGATATATGCTGGTTGAAGTGAATTTCTCTAATCCCAAGCTGCTGGCCTACGCCATGAAGATCCGAACTCCCAAGCTCATTGTCATGCTCATTACCGCCTTTTCCATTGGCGGTGCTTCTCTGGTATTTCAGTCCATCATCAACAACACCATCGTGACCCCCTGCCTGCTGGGGATGAATTCCCTCTATACCCTCATCCACACGGCGGTGGTGTTCTTTCTTGGATCTGCCAGCGTGGTGGCCTCCAACGCCAATCTGTCCTTTGCAGTGGATGTTGTGCTCATGGGTATCGCCGCCACAGTAATCTACAGCTGGATTTTCAAAAAGACAAAGCACAATGTGCTGTATGTGTTGCTGGTGGGTACAGTACTGACCTCCTTCTTTGGCAGCATCCAGACCACGCTGACCCGGGTCATGGACCCCAATGAGTACGACAGTCTGCTGAATACCCTGGTGGCAAGCTTCAGCAATATCAATTCCGAGATTATCGTCTTTTCCTTGATTCTTCTGGCAGGCGTCATCTTCGCTCTGCGCAAGGAACTGGCCCTGCTGGATGTGCTGACATTGGGCAAGGAGCAGGCCATCAACCTCGGCGTGGACTACGACCGCTGCATCCGCCGCCTGCTGCTGGGCGTGACCCTCTGCATCGCCGTGGCCACCGCCATGGTGGGGCCCATCTCCTTTTTGGGGCTCATCATCGCCAACCTGTCCCGGCAGCTGCTCAAGACCTTCCGCCACACCCAGCTGGTGCTGGGCTCGGCCCTGTTCGGCATGATCGTGCTGGTGGGCGGGCAGCTCATCGTCGAGCATGTGTATTCCTACTCCGTGCCGGTGAGCGTGTTCATCACCGTGGGCGGCGGCCTTTACTTCCTCTATCTCCTCCTGACAAGAAAGAAGGTGTGACCATGCGCGTACAGGAATTGACAAAACAGTATGACGGGAAAACCGTGGTGGACGGCGTGAGCTTTGCCATTCCCAAGGGCAAGGTGATTTCCCTGATCGGCCCCAACGGCGCGGGCAAGTCCACCGTCATGGGCATGATCTCCCGGCTCATCGCCCACGACAGCGGACTGGTGGACTTCGAGGGCAGGGACATCGGCAAGTGGAAAAGCAAGGAACTCTCCAAACGCCTTGCCATCCTGACCCAGTCCAATAACATCCAGATGAAGCTGACCGTGCGGGAGCTGGTGACCTTCGGGCGCTTCCCCTATTCAGGCAACCGGGTCACCCCAGAGGATCAGAAGATCATCGACCGGGCCATTGCCTACATGGAACTGGAAGAATTCCAGGATCGCTTCATCGACGAACTCTCCGGCGGCCAGCGGCAGCGGGCGCTGATCGCCATGGTCATCGCCCAGGACACCGAATATGTGTTGCTGGATGAGCCCACCAACAATTTGGATATCTACCACGCCACCAACATGATGAAAATCGTCCGTCGCCTCTGCGACGAGCTGGGGAAGACGGTGATTTTAGTGCTGCACGAGATCAATTATGCGGCATTTTATTCCGATTATATCTGTGCCTTTAAGGACGGAAAAATCGCTAAGTTCGGCACTGTGGAGGAGGTGATGACGAAAGAGAACCTGTCGCAGATCTATCAGGTGGACTTTGAGATCCTGACCATTGCGGGCAAGCCTCTGTCCATCTACTATTGACCCTTATTTTCAGTACTTTTTAGAAAAGGAGTAACCAAAAATGAACATGAAAAAGATGCTTTCTCTTGCCCTGGCCGGCGTGATGGCCCTGAGCCTCATGGCCTGCTCCGCTCAGAACGGCGGCGATTCTTCCAAGAATACCTCCTCGCCCAGCAGCAGCCAGTCCAGTGAGGAAACCCAGAACAACGAAACCCCTGAGTCTGTGACCATCACCAGCCTCAATGCCAACAAGGAGGCGGCGGAGCTGGAGGTGCCTTACGATCCCCAGCGTATCGCCATTCTGGATATGGCCTCGTTGGACATTCTGGATGCCCTGGGCGTGGGTGACCGAGTGGTAGGCACTGCCTCCACCAGTCTGGAGTATCTCCAGGACTACATCAATGACGATATTGCCAACCTGGGCACCATCAAGGAGGCCGATCTGGAGGCCGTCATGGCCTGTGAGCCGGATGTCATCTTCATCGGCGGCCGCCTGGCTTCCAGTTATGACGCCCTCAGCGAGATTGCTCCTGTGGTCTACCTGGCCACTGATACCGAGCTTGGCGTAGTGGAAAGCGTGCGGCAGAATGCCACTACCATTGCCTCCATGTTTGGTCTGGAGGACAAGGTGGATGAGCTGATGGCCAATTTTGACGCCCGGATCACCGCCCTGTCCGAATTTGCCGCCGGCAAGACCGCCATCGTGGGACTGGTCACCAGCGGCAGCTACAATGTGCTGGGCAATGACGGCCGCTGCTCCATGATTGGACGCGAAATTGGTTTCGAAAATATTGGCGTGGACGCCAACATCGACACCTCCACCCATGGCAACGAGGCATCTTTTGAGTTCATTGTGGAGAAGGCACCCGACTATATCTTCGTGCTGGACCGTGATGCCGCCATCGGCACCGACGGGGCAAAGCTGGCCCAGGAGATCATGGAAAACGAGTTGGTGATGGGAACTGATGCCTACAAGAACGGCAACATCGTCTATCTGGCTCACCCCGCCGTGTGGTACACCGCCGAGGGTGGTATCTCCGCACTGGACATCATGCTGCAGGATTTGGAGAGCGAGCTGCTGGGTTAACGCTGTTTCAGATAGAGTATTACGGCCTTTCTCCAAAGAACCCATATATCATATTCATCGAACTTGACTACTAACGAAAGGAGCGCTTACCATGGATCAGGAAAACAGAATGCCTCTTATTGGCGACAAGGCCCCGTCCTTCGAGGCTGTCACCACCCAGGGCCCTATCAAATTCCCGGAGGATTACGCCGGCAAATGGGTGATCCTCTTCTCCCATCCCGCGGATTTCACCCCGGTCTGCACCACGGAGTTTATGACCTTCGGCTCCATGATCGACGAGTTCAAGGCGCTCAATACTGAGCTGGTGGGGCTTTCGGTGGACTCTATCTATTCCCACATCGCCTGGCTGCGGAAGATCCAGGAGCTGGAGTGGAACGGTAAGAAACACATCAATGTGACCTTCCCCCTCATCGAGGATATCCGCATGGAGGTGGCCAACAAGTACGGCATGATCCAGCCGGGACAGTCCAACACCCAGGCGGTACGGGCGGTGTTTGTCATCGACCCCAACGGCGTGGTGCGAACCATCCTGTACTATCCGCTGTCCACGGGCCGTAACTTTGACGAGATCAAGCGTATCATCCTGGCGCTCCAGAAAGCGGACGCCGACGCCTGCGCCACCCCGGCCGACTGGCGGCCCGGCGATGATGTCATCGTACCCACCGCCGGCAGCTGCGGCGTAGCCAAGGAGCGGATGGACAACCAGAGCGAGAATCAGTATTGCCTGGACTGGTTCATGTGCTTCCGCAAAGAGTCGAAATAATATTAAATTTATTCTCCAATAACAGAAACCCGGTCGAAATTTCATGCACGAGATCTCGACCGGGTTTTATAATATTTTCAGTTATACTTTTCAAAGCGATAGCCATATCCATATACAGTTTGAATCGCATTGATATTTAGTTTTTTTCGTATCTTGCATATCCTGCTGGTGACGCTTTCCGGGCCAGCAGCAAAATCATCCGGCATAGCATATTGATAAAGCTGCTCTCGGGTAAAAGTCCAACCGGGATGTGAAGCCAGATAATACAAGATGTTAAACTCCATTGTAGTCATCTTTATGACGCGACCATTTACATAGACTCTGCGTTGGTTTGGGTCTATACACAGATTGTCATAGTGCAGCACTGCCATCCCGGTCAACAGTCTCACCTCCCCCATTATTTCTTTTCTGTCAAAGTCTTTTTTAAGTGTTGAAAACTACTCTCGCTGATGACATGCTCAATCCGGCAGGCGTCCCGCTCGGCAGTAATGGGGTCTACCCCAGCATTTGTCAGCATTTCTGTAAAGAAGCGGTGCTTTTCGTAGATTTGCTCGGCCACTTCCCTACCTGCATCGGTCAGGTGAAGGAAATAATCCTCGTCCATTGTGAGAAATCCACCGTCCCGCAGGGTCGCCACCGCATGGCACACGCTGGGCTTGGACACCTCCATGTGCCGAGCCACATCCACGGAGCGTACCATGCCCATCTTCTTGTGGAGAAGAAGTATGGCCTCCAAGTAATCCTCACCGGAAGCGTACAGTTTTTTATCCGGAGGCATTGCACACACCAGCTCCTTGCTTGCGGGAGAAGAAAGCCCGCAAGAGCCCTACAGCATCCCCGTCCATCGGCTGATGCCACAGCACCTTGCTCCCCTGAATGAACAACAGGTAGGTGCAGCACTTATAAATGAGCTCCGGGTCATGCGTAATCAGAAACAGGCTCTTTCCCATCTTTTTCAGACGGTTTAAGTTGTCCGATACCTCCAGCATATGACGGTAATCCAATCCGCTGGTAGGTTCGTCAAATATCAGGACCTTTTTGTCCGATGCTATTGCACTGCCAATCGCCACCCTCTGCTTTTCTCCTCCGGACAGGGACATGGGGTGCAGTTTTGCTTTGCCCAACAGGTCAAGGCTGTTCAGTATCTCCTTGGCGCGGGCTGTGTCTGTTTTCTCGTCCTCGCCATCCATACTAAGCATCAATTCGTCCAGTACATCTTCTGTGAATAGCTGGTGATTTACATCCTGCATGACCATATAGGAGATATACCTGCGCTGCTTCGGGTCATAGGAGGCCCCATCCATTTCAAGCACACCTTTCGCTTTTTTATCCAGACCGCACAGGCACCGGGCGAAGGTAGATTTTCCCGCGCCGTTGTTTCCGATGATGCCGATGATCTCCCCTTGGGGCAGGGTCAGGTCTGGAATATCCACATTGAGGGGGCCGTGCTTTTCATAGGAGAACTGGAACCCCTTGATATGTAATTGCGGAGCGGCCAGCTTGGGAGCGGCCTCCGGGGACAGGTGGAATGGGTCCAGTGCCCGCAGCCCCATTCCCTGCAATTCATCGGGCGGTAGTTTTTGAAACTCCGCCCCGGTAAATTCCCGTACAATACTTCCGTGTTTCATATAGAAAATTCGATCTGCATAGGGAACGAGATAATAAAGCCGGTGTTCCGCGACAATCACGGTCTTTTTCTCAGACTGCCAGTGCCGGATCACACCAATCAAATCTTCGATGGTGGCAATATCCAGATTGGAGGACGGTTCGTCCAATACGAAAATGTCCGGGCGGATTGCGTCAGCAGATGCACAGGCAATTTTTTGCTTTTCCCCGCCGGACAGGGCAAACAAGCTCCGGTTCAGCAGTTTTTCCAGCTTGAGGCTGTGGGCGGTTTCCTCCAGACGCTTCCGCATCTCCGGGACCGGCAGGGCCATGTTTTCACACCCAAAAACAATCTCGCTGGTGGTATCTACATTGTAGAATTGTGTCCTTGGGTTTTGGAATACAGATCCCACCCGCTGCCCGATTTGATAAAGAGGATAGTCTTTTAACTCTTTCCCGTCTAAAAGGACTTGCCCGGTCAGTTTCCCTCCGTAGTAATGAGGGATCAGACCGTTGATCAGCCGAGTCAGCGTTGTCTTGCCACATCCGGACTCTCCGCAGAACAGAATAGTTTCGCCATCCTGTATTGTTAGATTTATATGGCTCAGGTTGTTCTCGGTTTCCCCGCTCTCATAGGTAAAGGAAACATCTTTTAATTCGATCACAGTATCACCTCCTTACCACGGACTGAAAAAGTATGTGGAGAGCAGTGCGGCTCCGGCAATCAGCACCGCCAGCAGATCCCAGCCAGTAAAACCGACCTTTGTGATATTGGTGCGCCGGACCGGGTTATCCAGGCCGCGGGTCAGGGCCGCCGCGGAGAGATCATCCCCAATTTTGACCACCGAGATCATCAGGGGAATAAAACGGTATTCAATCAGGGCAGCGGGGTTTTGCCAGAATTTCTTTGTCCCGAACTGGACCTCCCGCATCCGCATGGCGTCCTTGATGGCGGCCGACTCCTCCTGCATGGTAGGGATAAAGCGAAACAGGACGGAGAGCGGAATGGTGATCTGCCGCCCAATGTGCATCCGGCCCAGTGCGGTAATGCACTCGCTGGCCGTGGTGGATTTGATGATGTAGGCCCCCATCATAAAGGCCGGAAACAGTCGCAGGACCAGTCCCACCAACAGGACTACCAGCATATTGACAATCATGGGGAACTGGACCGAGTTCTGGATGGCCTGCACAAACAGCCCCGCCGCAAACAGGCAGAAGAACACGGTTGCCGTCTTATACTGCCGGTTAGTCAACAGTAAAATAAAGGGGATCATCGCCACCGCAACCATAAAGGCGGTGTGGCTGTATAGAAATTCTGCGGTAGCGACAACGGCCATCAGCAGCAGCTTGGTTCGTGGGTCCAACCGAAAACCTGTTCTATTTTCAACAACTGCTTGTAATTGCTCCATTACACAATGCCCGCTCTCTCAAAGTGCTTTTTCAGCATTTTATGGCCCAGCAGTGCGCCCAGGATGCCGCCCACAAACAGCAGAACAAAACCTACATAGAGCATCCAGGAGGGCATTAGGCTCTGAAGGGTATTTGCATACTGATCTCCCATGGAAGTGTGAATGTTTTCCCAGTATGCCTCACCAGCGAACCAGAGATTGGCTGGGCAACCCATGATGCCGAGGCAAAAGCAGGCATAACTCAGAACCGTGATCTTGAACTTCTGGTAACCTCCGATTTTGAGAACAATATCGCTTAGGATGCCGCCGAGTACCCAGCCAATCAGGCCGATCCAGCCGTAGCCAATTAGATAAAAGAAAATGCCGCCGATGATGCCGGTGATAGTCAGCATACCAACCTTCTTGATTTTAGTGTAGTAGAGCATCATGGGAATGCCACAGACGATAGGCCAAATCAAGAACAGAAACGGGTATACCACCGGCAAAGCAGTGAGTAGTCCGACAACAAAGAAAATAACAAGGGTCATAGCGGTGTAAATGCCGACATTGATCAAATCTTTACCTGTAAGTTTTTTCGTGTTCTCCATTTTTAATATGTCCTTTCTGAAAAAGAATAAATGTTGTAATGCCCCGTGCAAAGGGAACTATGCAGTTTCACCTCCCCGCAGAGAGTTAGTAAATGCTAACTGATGTGCAAAAATTTTGGGGATCAAATCCCCAAAATTGTTTGCCATCCGGCGTTAAAAAATGAGACAAGCGTATGGGCATATTTCAGAGCTGCCTCTTTGGGAAAATTGTGCATAACTACTTCCGCCAGGGATGCAAAATACGCATGAAGCAAAATATGCCATTCCTCTTCTGCCAATTCACGGATCGGAACACCGCGGGATCTCAACTCTGCAAAGAACTTCAGTGTCACTTGAGTTTCCAGACGGACAACATCATCTAAGAAGGAGGAATACCGTGTCCCCTCCGCCCGCATGAGAAGCAGACGGAACACATCAAAATGCTCATAGATATATTCGATGATAACCTTCAGCGTTTCCTCCGACAGTTTCCAGATAGATTTTAAGTCATCTGTCTTTGCCAGCTCCATGTGCTCATTTACCGACGCATCATAAATGGCCTTGACCTCTTGAACAACAGGCTCCACCAGCGCACCGAACAGAGATTCCTTATCGTCAAAGTGGTTATAAAAAGCCCCATTGGTCACATGAGCGTCCTTGCAGATCTCCCGAATGCTTGCCCGCTCATAGCCGTATTCCAGAAAGTGCTTTTGGGCGCAGAGCAAAAGATTTTCATGGGTCTGCTGAAAGTCTCTTGACATTACCTGTCCCTCCGTTCTATACTAAAATTACACTGTAATATTACACCGTAATTTAGATTTTAGCACAGGGTACTCAAAAATGCAATACCCTCCTTGTATTTTTTGTGGCCTGAAAGGAGTCTGGTTATGAAGTCAAAGGAGCCGGGAGCAATTCGGCAGTTATTCGCTTTCGTAGGAGAGAGCAACGGTAAAATGCGTCTCTCTATCTTTCTGGCCGTCTTGGGAGAACTATTCGGCATGGGCCCATTTTTAATGGTGGCTGTTCTTGCGGATGCACTGTACCGGGGAACCGCAACTCCCATGCTGGTACTGCCTCTCTGCGGAGGCGCCGCGGTTTGCCAGATCATAAAAATGCTGCTTACCTGGCAATCCTCCCTGATCTCCCACAAAATATCCTTTACCATACTGAAAAATATCCGAGAGGCCATTACGGATCGGATGGCGAAGGTCCCCATGGGCATCATGCTGGAAACACCCACAGGGGCTTTCAAGAATCTGATCGTGGACAATGTGGCGAAGTTAGAGGACTCTATGGCCCATTTCATGCCGGAACTGCCCTCCAACATCGCCGCTCCCCTATGCAGTATTCTCCTAATTTTTCTGCTGGACTGGCGTATGGGTCTGGCCGCACTTGTTACAATTCCGCTGGGCACCCTCTTTTTTGCCGCCATGATGCGGGGATATGGGCCCCGCATGGAGAACTACATGCGATCTGCCAACGAGATGAACAGCGCTTTGGTGGAGTATGTCAACGGCATTCAGGTCATCAAGGCGTTCAACCGGTCTGCAGCTTCCTATGGAAAGTATGCCGATTCTGTCCGCTATTTCCACGATTCCACCATGGCATGGTGGAGCCAGTGCTGGCTTTGGAACGCGGCAGCCCGGGCGGTCCTCCCTTCTACGCTTCTGGGAACCCTTCCAGTGGGAGCGTGGCTCTACATGGAGGGAAGTCTTTCTTTCCCTGTCTTCCTGGTGGCCTTGGTGGTGCCTCTGGGTTTTATTGCGCCGCTGATGAAGGTCTCCGCGGCTATGGAGCAGGTCAGCATGATCAAAGGCAACCTGGAACAAGTCACCACCTTTTTGAAAACACCGGAGCTTGTCCGCCCTACAGAGCCTGCGAAGCTTGGGGAGCGGTGTTATCAATTTGAGGATGTCCATTTTGCTTATAATGAATCCGAAGTTCTCCACGGTATCTCATTCCAGACACAGCCCGGTACCATGACCGCCATTGTTGGTCCATCCGGCTCCGGGAAGTCTACGATTGCTAAGCTGATGGCCGGCTTTTGGGATGTAACCTCCGGTACAGTTCGCTTTGGCGGGCAGGATATTCGCAACATTCCGTTTGGACAGCTCATGGGTGAAATCAGCTATGTAGCCCAGGACAATTTTCTCTTTGATAAATCCATTCGGGAAAACATCCGCATGGGAAACCCTGACGCCAGCGACGGGGAGGTAGAGGCTGCGGCCAAGGCTGCCAACTGCCACGACTTTATCATGCAGTTAGAGCAGGGCTATGACACCATGGTTGGCGATGCTGGGGACCGCCTCTCCGGCGGAGAACGGCAGCGCATCACCGTTGCGCGGGCCATGCTCAAGCAGGCGTCCGTCATCATTTTGGACGAGGCGACCGCCTATGCCGACCCCGAAAACGAGGCGCTGATTCAGCAGGCTATCAGCAAGCTGGTGGCGGGAAAGTCTCTGATTGTCGTGGCCCACCGGCTGAATACGATCCGCAATGCCGACCAGATATTGGTTGTTGCCAATGGAGAGATTGTGGGCTGGGGCCTCCAGGAGGAGATTCTGCAGAACTGCCCCCTTTACCGAAAGATGTGGCAAGACTACGCCGGCTCTATAGAAGGAGGCGCAGAAGATATTTGAAATGATTCGCCGTGTCTTTAAAATTGCGGGAAATAGCCGGGGAAAGATCGTGGCAGGCACCGTCTGCAACATACTGAAATCGTTCTTCAACGGTTTTATGATGTTCGGTGTGTTCTGGATTTTACTTCATCTGGATAATCTGACACCAACTATTATTGGGCAGGCATTCTGCGTAATTCTAGGCAGTGTACTGGGCCGCTTTTGCTTCCAATGGATGTATGATCGCACCATGAGCGGGTCCGGCTATGACATTTTCCGGGATTACCGTCTGAAGATTGGGGATCGGCTGAAGCAGGCACCCATGGGATATTTCTCAGAACAAAATCTGGGCACCATTCAGGCCATGCTCACCACTACGATTGCCGACCTGGAGGGGTACTCCATGTTGGCTATTGAGCAGATGACCAGCGGTGTGGCTATGGCTGTACTGATGTCCGTGATGATGTTCCTTTTCAGCCCGGTGATTGCGGGATTGAGCCTTGTGGGGCTGGCACTTGGGATGCTGGTCCTGCGTTGGGTGAGGCTTCGCGCCGCCCAATATGCTCCCATTTACCAGGAGGCCCAGGAGCATCTGGTCGGTAAGGTGATGGAATACATACAGGGTATTTCGGTGTTGCGTTCTTTCTCTAAAGGTGAAGAAGGACAGCGGGAAGTCCGCGCTGCGTTCCAGAAAAAATGGGACGCAGACTACGGCCAGGAAAAGGCTACGGCTGGCGTCCTCCGTTTCTATGGATTGACCTTTAAGCTCATGAGCTGTGTGCTGATTGCGGCGGCGGCTCTGCTGTATCTGGCGGGGCAAATCAGCCTGCCTTATTGCCTGACTTTCTTGTTCTGCGCTTTCACAGTCTATTCCGACTTGGAGACGATGGGCAACAGTGCCTTTCTGAGCAAGAAGATCAATACGGAATTGGATCGGCTGGAGGAGGTCACCGACATTCCAAAAATGGATACCAACTCGGAGAAACTGGTTGTGTCCCACTATGATATTTCTCTGGAGCATATCTCATTTGGCTATGGGGACCGCCGGGTGATTCATGACATTTCGCTGGAAATCCCGGAGCACACCACCTGTGCGATTGTAGGCCCCTCCGGCAGCGGCAAGACCACACTCTGCAATCTAATCGCCCGCTTTTGGGATGTGCAGGAGGGGATAGTACGAATTGGCGGGAAAAATGTGAGAAACTATACCGCAGACAGTGTGCTGGAACACATCAGCATGGTCTTTCAGAATGTATATCTCTTTCATGATTCTGTGGAAAATAACATCCGGTTTGGACGGCCAGAAGCTACCCATGAGGAGGTGGTAGCGGCTGCAAAACGAGCCTGTTGTCACGACTTTATTTTGACCCTTCCAGATGGGTACGATACGATTATCGGGGAAGGTGGCTCCACCCTCTCAGGAGGTGAAAAGCAACGCATTTCCATAGCCAGGGCTATTTTGAAAGATGCGCCTATCATCATTCTGGATGAAGCCACCTCCAGCGTCGACCCGGAGAATGAGCAAGCGCTCTTGTCCGCAATTCAGGAGCTGACAAAGGATAAAACTCTAATTTCTATTGCTCACCGCCTGAGTACCGTTCGGAATGCTGACCAGATTATTGTAATAGACCATGGACGGATTATTCAAAGAGGAACACACGAGGAATTATTGTCAATAGACGGAATGTATCGAAGATTTTTATCTCTGCGCACAGAAGCTGCTGGATGGCATCTATAATGGATAGCACACTATAAAGGATGGCTGTGGTGGTCTTAGTTCCACCACAGCCATCCTTTTTACTTCTTATAGTAATAGTCATATCTATTTGCGATATACTTTTATTAACCTATTCTACTAATTTTCCCCGTATTTGGATGAATCAGCACAAGCGGCAGTCTGCGGGTCTTTGCAATCCGCATTGCTACCCGTATGCTACCCGCTCCCTGCGGATCATTATTATACACTGCCACCAAGCAGTCGGCGCATTGCACCATGTAAACTGTGCGCTCTTTATACCCCTGCGCTCCCACTCCCCTGCTACCCATTACAAATTGGTCGCAGTTCTCCTTTAGGCGATGCAACCTTTCACGACTTTTGGGGTCCCATCGTTCGTCATGACCTGGAAAGGGATACACAAGCACAATTTTCAATTTCGGGCATTCTTCCTGCCATCGCATTTCCAACAGGATCTCACCGGCCCATAGATCGACACCAAGTGCTCCACCGACATAGTACCGACGTACTCCACGCCGATACAGTTCCATAAAAACATCATGCAACCGCTTCTTCAGACGCTTGCACGAAGTCATATATTCTTGATATTTGAATTTAAACTGCGTAGGCCGTTGACTAACAACAGCACACGAATAAAACTTGTCCATCTCATCTCCTCCTTTTTCAATAGTACAGTAATATAGCTCATTATACCTGCTATGGCTGAATAAGTTCAACTATGGCCGCTTAATTTTTTGTGTTATGGCGGATAAAATATAGCTATAGCATGGAGGGCTGCCAATGGGTGAATTATTAAAAGAGATGGGCCAGCGAATGCTGGATCGCCGCAAACAACTGAGATTAACACAAGAAACTCTGGCTAAAATGGCACATGTAACCCCGCAAACTATTTCAACTGCCGAACTGGGAGCAAAAGCCATGCGTCCTGAAACTATACTGAATGTCTGTGAAGCATTGGACATCAGCACAGACTATTTACTGCGCGGTCGGGTCATAGAAGACGATGCACGCCTGCTTCATCAAAAGATTTCTTCATTGACACCCAGCCAGTACCGCCATCTGGAAGATATTATTGACAGTTATATTGCTGCCATTCAAGAACAGAAAGAGGTATAGGATGAGGCTTTATCTGTCTCCCCTATACCTCTTTCTTTATTATCTACGGAATGCAGCCATTGTACTGGCTATCAGGTTGCGGGTCACATCATCAATCTCCGGCGCTTCTCCCACTTCCGGTATATACTCTGGCTTCTGCGCCTGTACATTTGATGTCGAAGCCGCTTTCCCTTCTTCCATTCGGCAGACGCCCGAGGCAGGAGTAGGCTTTTCGGTTTGTCCTGTCTCTTGCCGCATGATCTCACGTACAATGGCTTCGATGGCGGCTCTGTCAATGACCGGAGCCATCGCTTTCAAAGGCTGTGGGTCATCTGCAAAATTCGCATTATAGTATGTGATTGCGTTGGCAATATACTGGGATTTGCTATGAGGAGGCTGAAGTTCCAACAGTTCAACGGCAGCCCGCTGTACGGGGTCGCCAATATTGAACCGCAGAGAAAATCGCCCCCGTTCCTTTTTGGCCGCCATACCCATCACCTACCCGCCGTTTCCAGTCGATAGAGGTATTCAAAACCGGCCGCATTGGCATTGATGTTCGTGACGAACAGCGGCGTCCCCACCTTACCAGAAGCTTCAATCTGCCGGCGCAACAGGATCGCGCCGCCGCCCACAAAGACCACCTTACTGTAGCGAAGATCCAGCATCCGCTCCCGGAGCGTACTGAACAGGTCGTTTACAAATTCCTGTGCCAGCCGCTCCACCAAGCGCACGGCTTCAGCCGGATACGAGGTCTTCCTGCCAGCAAGAATTGCATCCACATCGCTTTCATCCAGCAGCAGATCCAGTTCCGAGTTTCCTCTGGACCTGATCTTATTGTAGAGCAGAATCACGCCGTTTTCCAGCGAATCGCAGGAGGTAAGATCAGCTTTTCCGTTTTTCAAAAGAAGATAATCCGCCGTGAAACCGCCGATATCCAGCACCACCGCTTTCGGGTCATCCATGAGCGTGTGAAGCATGGTTGCCGCCGCCGCGTACGCCTGAGGGTAGCAAACCACATCGGTAATACGGATGGCGTAAGGCTTATCCCGGTACACGAATTCCACGATTCCATCTCTCTTGAAATAATCGGTAAACTTTTTTGCCTGGGCGCCAAAATGTGCCGGCGGCAATCCTACCGGCAGCTGGATATTGTAGAGTTCCTGCTTACCGATTTGACGCGCCTCCAATTCCTCTGCGATAGCAATCAGCGTAAGTACAAAGAAGCGATCATCTTCCGTCTTGTCCTTCCGGAACGGGATGCGCTCGTTGGAAAGCGTGTAGTAATTTCCCCGGTATTGCAGGCTCTGGCCAAAGGGTTTTGTAATGCTCTGCTGCAGGCCGGAAACAAACGGGCTGCAGTGGACGGTTTTGATTTGCTTGTTGCCATGATCGACACCAATCAACATAGGTAATTGCCTCCTTTTTTGCTTTATACATATCCTTTACGCCTGGATGACGCCTTTCTCAACAGGAGGTCAAAAAAACACAAAGCCTATACCATGGTAAAACAACGATACCGCCGGGAGAAGAATTTTTTCTTCTCCGGCGGTATCGCATCCATCCGATGTAAATCAGTATATATTTTATGTGTGTACGCTGTATCGAGCCTTTGCTATGTCTTCTATTCCATGCAGGATGACGGCGCCGCAGATTCCTCTGCCATAAGGCGTATACTCCTCAAAAAAGAAGCTGTACGGCTGGCTGTCATCATAGAGGACAATCTTTTCCGTGCCGCGCCACTGGAAATGCTGTTCCAGGATCTTCCCCAATTTGTGACGCAGAAGCCGGCACCCGGTAACCTCATGGAGATTTTTCCGGCAGCGGAATTCATATCGGCGTGTTACCAGTTCCGGGATGGAGAGCTGGCGCCACTCGGCACCATCCATATCCTCTCCGGCCCCTGAAAAGGCGCGGAATGGCTCATAGGGAATCCGCACATCCTCTTTCCAGCCATGCACCTTGTCGTTGCCATCTTCCTGAAGCCATGTGAACCGGATTTCCAGAATCTGTGTACCATCCGGCCCCTTTGTCAGCCGCAGACTGGCAAAGGAACCGCAATCACTCGTCAGTACCCTTTTATTCGGCTCCTGCTCCAACTTTTGCAGTTCGCTGCGCAGGATGGCAAACCGATGCGGAGACTTTTTCTGCCATGAAATGGTGCGAATATAAAGCAGTTCCTTGTCGCACCGCACTTTTATCATAGTCCGGTCATTCATATGTTCATTCCTCCTTTTCAGGGAGCGCCCCTGCGGTATGCAGGGCCGCCCGTTCTACCAAAAATGCACCTTCCACATATTTTTCTTTGCGAGAGGTCGTTGCTGCGCCGCCCAGGGAATCGAGATACTGCTGCCCGTTCTTAGATTTAGAGATATACACATAAAACGGGCTGCTGACATACTGATCCCGTGCATAACAGTTGACATACCTCCTTGCCAGAACAGAGACTGCCCCCAGCTCCGCAGCCTTCTGCGTTGCCAGAGCGACGGCCATCTCCATGACCACTTGTTGCTCATCGTCATTGATGCCGGTGGTGTAAATGCGCTCCAGAAACAGCACCAGCTTCTCACTGACAATACGACCGCTCTCGGTTGTGTTCTCTCCGGCCAAATCAGCAAAAGAAAGCATCAGTTCTGTCGGCTTTTGAAACGCCCCTTTCGTCAGGCGAATGCAGGCGCGGGCCACGATCTCATCACCTTTTCTGATCAGGATGATTTTCTTGTTGGAATCAAAAGCCGCCAGCAGGCACTCTCGTTGGCTCCCCGTTCGGTAAGACAAGCAGGTGCCATAGGGCAGCTCGCCTATCTGAATGGTGTGGTAGAAATCATCCGCTTCTTCGGCAATAAACTTGCCTCGCTCCAACGCAAGGTTCTTTTGCCATGCGGTCTCCTGCTGCTCACTGATTGGGTGGTTAATTTCCCTGCGCAGATCGTCTGCGAAATATTTCAGCACATAGAACTGGCCCATGAGTTCAGCCTACACGATTCTTCTGAGTGCCTCGATAGCCGCATCGTTTCCCTGCAGGTAGTTATATAGCGGAGTCACCAGGCTACTGCCTCCTCGAAGCAGGAAGTCTGTGATACGATTTTGGTTCTGTTTCACAAACTCGTCTGAAATGGAGAGGCTTTCTTTCAACTGGGCCCAATCCATATCCGTGGTCAGGACAGAGGCGCGAACCTGCGGCCAATTTTCACACCCGGCAAGCAATGGCAGGTTTCTGGCCGCAAAGACCGCATCCGTTTCCGTCTGGAGATCTGGGACAAAGGGGCAAAGCTGGGTGTAATGAAACAGCATTTGCATAGCTGTCCGCCTCGTCAGCCCGCGAATATGTCCGAATCGCTTCCGATACCATTCGCTGAACGGTTGCTCCAGCAGGCATTGAGCCAGCTGAGTCAGTTGCTCATCCTCCGTGTATCGGCTGACCAGATCCCGCTTGAGGAGCTGGCGAAGCGTGAGCATACGCTGGTCTACCGGGAGCGGGGTCAGCTTTGCATACAGGCGGACATAGATTTGGTCCTGCTGCCACAGCAGCCGCATCTCTTCAAAGGTGTATTGCTGTCCTTCCTCCAGGCAGTCAAAATAGCTGTCTGTGCGCTTTGCAGCATCGCAATCCTGCAAATTCTTTTCTGACAGGGAATTGAGATTGCAGTGCTCACAAAAGCAATCTTCAAACAGGAGCGCATAGCGGCTCAGAGAAAGGAAAATCTCACTGTTCTGATCCACCAACTGTAAAAAGTGCTTTTTCCTGTGTTCCACCGCATAGACAAGGATTGGAAACTGATACGAGCGGATCGCGTCAAAATCCAGATGGAGGCAACCGGCATACAGCGCATTCAGGTAACTGACCTGGTTGCACAAGATTTCCTCACGCTGTTCTTTGTTCAGCGGTGCTTCCTGTCTGATGAACCAGTTCAGGTCATACTGTCCCGCACGGTTTTCAAACCAGCGTTGGAAAAAGATACTCAAATCATCTGCATCATGTTCAAAGACCTCCAGCAGCTGGCGGAACTTCCCGATATCGGTCTCCCGCAGCCATTGAAGCGCTTTCAGCCGGCCAGAATCAAGAAACACGGTCACGCCCTGCTGGTACAGCAGGCCGAGGATCTTCTGCAGCGGTGTATTCTGCTCCAGAAGTACCAGCGTCTCTTTTTCGTTGCTATGCCAGTTGAACAGGCAGGCGCCAAGAAATGGAAAGCGCATCATGTCCCGCTGATGTGCGGTCAGTGAAGAAAGACCTTTCCAATCTGCAACAGGAAAAAGCCAGAGATTATCCAGAATAGCTTTTTCCTCTTCTTCGTACTTGACATAGGGCAAATAGTATTTCAAATACTCAAAAGTCAGCGCCGTTGGAACATTCAAAGACGCTGCCTCCAGTACCTGTTCCGTCGGATACTGTGTCAGGCTCTCATGGCAGTCATCTGCCGATTTGAGCATCGGTTCGATCCTGTCATCCTCGATCTCACAGGTACACAAAGCATGGTACAAATCTGCGAACTCACCGCATTCAACCAGTTTCCGCTGAATTTGGGAGCTCCTGTTTTTCTTCAGCCGCGCCTGCAGTTCCAGCCGTTCGACCTTTTCGCACGCCCCGTCCAACTCGTTCTCAGAAAACAAGCCCGTTAGGCTCAGCATCAGGCCGTCAGTTTCCATGCGGCCCAGCAGAGACAAATGTTTCATCGTATTGGTCATGCTGCTGCACCTCCTTCGATCATGTTTTTCACCATATCCAATAGTTCTTGTTTTGGCCTGGTCTCGTACTTTGCCAGCATTCCGCACAGCACAAAGAAATTCTGTGTGTCTATCGGCGTCAGTTCCTGCACACAGCCGGCAGGCCATTCCAACAGTTTTTCATAGACCATATTCATGGCTTGCTGTTTATCTTCTTTGTAATAATACTTGTCTGCAAATTGAACCAAAGACATCGCACTTCCGTTATAGATCTGTGCCAACTTTTCCTTTCTTTTCAAAAATTCCTGCTGCTTTTGCAGCATCTGCTCCTGCTCTTTTTTCTCTGCAGCGGCTTTTCGGTCGGCTTCAAGTTCTTTTTTGGAATAGAACCGCTTTTTCAGGCAGTTGCCATCATAGCCTCCGCTGTTGCCCCGGGCAATCAGCTGCCGCAGGACAGAGGCCAGGGTGGGCCTGTCGTAGAGCCGCTGAATCGTCGGGTCCTTCAGTGCGCTCCAGACAAATGCCGTATAGTGTTCCGGCTCCATTTGAAAAAACGAAGAGTCCACCCATTCGTAGAGCTTTCGGTGCTCCTCTGGGCCAAGGAAAGGCCGGGCAATTATGGTGCGAAAATTCTCGTTTCCGTAACCACCAGTATTCTCGCAGAAAGAGCGGTGAAAATAGAACCGATCTCCGAAAATCTCCTGCAGCTGTGTAAATCTGTATTGGTTCAGTAACTTTTCGACAAACCGATAGCATTTCCAACTGGAAATACGCAGGGCATAGTCCCGAAGAAGCTTCAAAGGGTATGCGTATTCACCCTCCGCTCGGTGTTTCTCAAAAAAAGCCCACAGGTCGATTTTCTTCGTTTCCACCAGAAGGGTAAACGCCTCCTCGGTGTGCTGCCGAAAGCAAGTGAAATACTCCATGTAGTCGGCTCCGGTCAGTTGCTTATACCGGGCAAGCCACTGTCCAGTAGTTGCCGATCCAAGCGAGCGAAGCATTTGCATCGTGAACAATTCCAAATAGGTGTCCCGCTTTAACTCGACTGCCAGGCAGTCATACTGCGGATCAAACACATCGAACCGATAATTAAATGACTGCTTGATGTTTCGGTTCATCCAAAGGATAGTTTTGGAGGAAGACGGTGAAAGGCTTGAATTTACAGCCGCCCACAAATCCCGATTGCCCTCATATTTGATGGAGAAATCCTTGTAGCGGGTAAATAGCCAGCCAACATATCCATAGAGCGAATCCGGCAATGCTTCCGGGCAGTTGAGCAACATCTTGCAGCACGCCGCCGCAAGTTTCTCGGCAGGAATGCTGTTAGAGGATAGCCGATAAGAAATTCTATCCATCCACATTGCGAGTGAGTTTGTCAGAATGATTTCATCTGCTCCGTATCCAGCTGCGGTCAAAACTGCAAACTCCCGGCTGTCCTGTTTCATATTCATACAAGGAAGCTTTACCAGTGTTCGCAATACAAGATCTGCCTTTGACCGGCAGGCCTTCACCTGCTCAGCGTATGTGCGGATAAACCACTCCAGCACACCACAGTTAAAAGCCAGCGGCATCGTCCGCTCCGGACCAAACAACCGGAGCAGCTGTGCGTGCATCACCTGATATCCTTCCTCCCGGTCATCAAACAGAGAAAGGACAAACAAGGCTTCTTCTGTCTTGGTGTATTCCGTCTTTGCCAGGGCATCCAACAGGGCACGCTGGCGCACAGTATCTTCCTCCAGATGATACAGAGCACCGCTCAGGTACACATCCCCATCAGCGATTCGCCGGATTTTCTGGAGAAAGCCACTACGCTGACTGCCCACAAACATCTGGTCTGCGTGGAGTGTGCGTGTAACGGCAAGTGCCAGTGCCAATGCACGGACAATACGGATATCTGTGCCCAACTTTTCCTCAAACCGCTCCAGCACCTCTCCAGGATAGCGCAGGCTATACTGCTCAAAATAGATAGAGACATCCACATCTTGCTGCCAAATCTGGGCAGCTGCGATCTGGCGATAGTGCATCCTTGCCTTGTCGTCCTGAGAAGTCTGTACCACCAGTTCGGCAAAAGCATGATACAATGTCAGATCAATGGCTTTCTGATAGGCCGCGTATGCCGGCATGATTTCTTGATTCACAGTTGTCCCTCCTTTCGTGATTACCTGGGCCAGTGGCCCCCAGTGGAGTAGTTCCATTCGATGGTTCCATCGTCGTACTGGAGAATTCCATGCGCCTGCAGGCTCCAGCCATCGCGCACTCGCGTGAAGAGCGCCGTCGTTTCACACGGCCGGATTGCTTCGGCAACACTGGTGCAGCGATATTCACTGCCGTTGCGATTGGTATAAGTCTGGTTCACGATTGGCGTGATATAGGTTCTATCCATATCAATTCCTCCATAAAAACAGGGGGAGAGCGCCGAATTATGGTGCTCTCCCTGTTGTTATTGACTGGCCTGGTGTTCAGGCCACGCCTGCCATACGGAAAAATTCCTGTGGTTCCAGCACAGTGACACCCAGTTCCCGCGCCTTGGACAGTTTGCTGCCGGCCTTCTCGCCGCAGACCAGATAGTGGGTCTTACGGGTCACCGAGCTGCCAGCAATCGCCCCCAGCGAGGCGATCAGGCTGTTCATCTCATCGCGGGTGTAGGGTTCCACCTTTCCGGTCACCACAATGGTTTTCCCGGCAAAGGGATTGTCCTGCGTGTTGTTTTCCGCAACCGGCTGCACCGGCTTCTGGATCTTCATCATCATCTGCAATTCCTCCCAAATACAGAAATTTTCTTCTTTGCTGAACCACTCATGAATATTATTGTGCAGCGCATCTCCAAAGTCCGGGAGCTGCCGGAAGTCGTACCCGGCATAAACGGCATCCCGGAACTCGTCCAGATTACCGTGGAATACCTGGCAAAGAACGCCGCTGGCGGTGTTGCCGATCATGGGGATGTCCATGGCAATCACATACCGCTCAAAGGTCGTATTCCGGCTCTGCTGAATGGCGCTCCAAAGGCGCTGCCAGGATCTTTCTCCAAAGCCGTCCATACGCACCAGCTCGTCTTTATGCTGATCCAACCGGTAGATGTCCAGATAGCTGTGAATCCACCTCCGGCCAATCAGTTTTTCCAGCGTTGCTTCGGAGAGTCCCTCAATATTCATCGCCTTTTTGCCGACAAAATGGACAAACTGCTTGAGCTTTCTCGTCTCGCAGCCAGCATTGTCGCAGAACAGCGTCTTGATCGTGCGTTCCTCGCCGTTCTCATTGCGCCCTCTGGTTTCGTGGATACGGGTGGGTTCCCCGCAGCAAGGGCACCGGTGAGGGTATGCGCTTTCCAGCACAAAGCCGCCGCGGTCCAGATTGTCTTCCACATGAGGAATGATGAGATTCCTTTTCGATACCAAAATGCGGTTTCCCGGCATCAGCTCCAGATCTTCAATAAAGGAAAGATTGTGCAGGCTCGCTCTGGACACCTCACAGCCATCGATTTCCACCGGCGCAAAGACTGCGACCGGGGCAATCTCGCCGGTGCGTCCGGGCGTCCATTCAATCATCTGAAGCTTTGTTTCAAACAGATCATCCTCAAATTTGAACGCCAGTCCGTCCTTATAGTGGTGGCCTGTACGCCCGCAGCTCTTGGCGAAGGCCACATCATTGTAGGTGACAACGATGCCGTCGATAGGAATATCCTTGTCTCTGGCATACTGCTGCAGCTGCTTGATTCCATCCTCCGCCTCTGCCTGCGTCAGCGTTCGCTTGGTCACCAGATACTTGCAGGGGGTAAATCCCAGCGCAGAGAGCTCTTTCAGCCGCTCCGACTTGCGCGGCAGGTTTTCAAATCCCTCCAGCACAGTGAACGGCATGAACATCAGACGCCGCTCCATACAGGTCTTGGCATCCAGCAGGCGTACCGAGCCAGCCGCCAGATTGCGTCCGTTTTTGTAGGTCTCTCCGTTATTGTCCACCAGCGAGGCCTTCAGCTGTTCAAAATCGCTGGGTCGAATGAATGCCTCCCCGGTGATCACCAGACGATCTTCATATCGGATATGCGCAGGTATGCCGCCAATGGCGCGGGTATTGTGGGTCACGATTTCGCCCACTTCCCCATCGCCTCGGGTAGCAGCTTCCAGCAATTCGCCACCCTCATAGGTTAACTTGATGGTGAGCCCGTCCAGTTTGAGCATGAACATCACCTGATGCTCGCCCATGAAGCGGCACACCTCCACAATGTTTTTTTCCTTATCCAGCGACAGCAGCGGGATTGGATGGTTGGTTTTCTCCAGCTTGCTGATTGCCGGATACCCCACCGTACTGGTAGGAGAGTTCGCCATCTGGATGCCCGTCTGCCGCTCCAGGTCTTGAAGTTCCTCAAACAGCCGATCATAGACAGCATCACTGATGCTGGGCGCATTGAGATTGTAATACTCATGGCGATAACGGTTGAGCCGGGCAGTCAGATCCTGCTGTTTCCTTATCAATTCCTGATTCATCACGCTACCTCCTCATTCAGTACACGAAACGCAATGATCAGCGTTTCTTTTCTGTTGCCGCCGTAGGTGAACGAACTGCACACACCATTTTCAAATGTCCAGGTGCTGGCCGGCCCCCACCAGAGCATGGCGCCGCGGCCATTATTGCCGGCATCGATCTTGTCAGCCGGCTGATTCAACACCTTCGTGCAAAATCCATTTGAGGTAATCCATGTGACCTCACGCAGTTGATTGATGCACTCCGTTCGGCGATGATCAACGATTTGCAGACGGATTCCGGGCCGCAGCGCGCGTTTCAGCTGATTCAAATTTTCGATCATGCGACATTCTCCTTACTGTTCCGTTTTTCCTTGATAGCGTAGCGGCCAAAATTCAATTCATGGATAATGCGTTGGATCACTTCGTCATCATCCCATGCGGCAAAAAGAGAAGTCCGCTCCGGCCTTCCCCCACATGGACACTCACCTGTCCACCATAGATCTGCATCAACACATCCGTGCGTTGGGCACAGACGATTGACAAATTTCCAAGCTGTTTCATAATTTCTCCTTGTTCACACAACATGCAGCCAAACCATGACAGGACGGCGAAGGTCTGCAGTCGCATAATGCTTTCTGATATTGACAGGACGGTAGTGCCCATCCAAATCGCATTCAACGCTTTGCTCCACTCGGCCTTTATCCCGGGCCAGTTCTTCACGAACCGCCTGCAAAATACATAGGCGAGTTTTCAATGTGTCGCTTTCTCTGCAACGAAGCGAAGGGCAATACACATATTCGTGCGGGTTCTCTTTGAGTATGAAGCCATAGGTCATATACTGACGGCATTTACGCTCCCGCTCCCGCTCGATGTGTTTCACATAGTCCACGGCGCTTTTAACCCCCTCCGTCAAACAGAGGTATCCCATCTGCTGGCGCTGTTCATCGGACAAGGGAATCTCTTTTTTCTTTTGTCCCGGCAGCCCCTTATAGATGTGGAAGCTCTCGGGAGCATAGCGATAACCGCGGATGTTGTACTCAAATTTCAATTTGCTCAATGTAAAACCCCTTTCTTAAATGAATGGCCGGACGCCCCAAGGGACGCCCGGCCATTGAACCTGTCTCACGCGACTGCAGGGAGTGCCTGCGGCTGTATGACTTCCGTATTTTCCATTAAGTCGGCCAACAACACATCTGCCAGCAGACGGCCAGCCAGATGCCCAGTGTGGATAATCACACGGTCTTTCTGCATCTGGATAAATTCTTCATTCCGCAGCTCACGGCTCCGCTCGGCCAGCTTCAGGTCGCGGCCGGTAAGACGGGCTGCTATGACCTTCTGCCACTTCAGCAGGAATTCCGTTGCCTGTTCGATGTCCTCATATTGGCGGTCAAACAGGGTACGTTTCTGCCTCACAGTACCATCCGGCTCGATTTCAAGCGTGTAATAGGGGTCTTCCGGTTCATCCGTCCGGCGAAGGAACATGATGAAGCTCTCCCGGCGCTCGATGCGCTCATAATACCGCTCGCCGCTTCCGTCATTTCCGACGCAATGGTGGAGCATACGCCCCTCTTTGATGATGGCAAAGATGTTTTGAGGCGCAAGCACTGTGTAGTCGCCATCGCTGTAGGCATATTTTTCCTGCAGTTCCATGCAGATGTCGTTGACATGGGGATATTTCGCCGCCATTTTCGACGCCTGCTCCTCCAGACTCCCAGCTTCACTCTGAAGGACCAGTTCATCGTGCCGCTGGCGCAGTTTGCGCACACGGTATACGATCTCATCACTGGTGTCATAGTGCAGCCGTTCTGCCATAGCAAGGTAGTCCTGCCAGGTGGTCAGCGCCTGCTGGCAGCTGCCATCGAAATACTTCTTTTGCCGTTCCAGATAATTTTTGATCTGTACCACACTCATGCGGTCTGCGATAAACACCAGATCCCTGGGGCTGATCCGTTCTTTTTTGCTCCAGCACAGCATTTCATTCGTGATACACTGTCCCGTCCGCTTCTCAAGCTGCAGCCAGGCTAAAGTTTCTGTGTCTCCGTCCAACTGGCGCAGGCGGCGGAATTTGGGCGTATCCAGACCAAGAGCTCGAATCAACCCTGGCTCGTTCGGATGCAGAACCAATTTTCGCACACGGTCACAGGAGTTGAAGCACTCGTTGGTCAGCTTCGGCAGTCCAGCCTTCCAAATCTGCTCCATCTGGGGAAGTTTTTCCCATACCGCCAAGTATTTTTCAGGATCAGTGATGGGATGGCTTCGTACCCACTCAACCAAGCCGGTCTGGCGAAGTTCTTTTTTCCCAAGGCTGGGCAAAGTCTTTCCATACACCCGGCCAGACTGATACCAGCTATAGTTGTAATAGCAGGGGCTTCCTATGATCCAGCGCACTTCTCTTTGGCAGTACATTCCCCAGTAATAAGATCGGATTTCTCCGCTGCGGTCATAAATCGAACGCCGGATCTCATGCCAATAAGGTTCACTATTGGGCAAACTGTGCTTTCGATAGGTCCTGTTCGCCCAGAATTCTCGGACAACAAACCCATCTCTACACCGCTGGATAAGATAAGCATAATGCCTCTGCGTCTGAAAATAGCCAGTGCGGCCCAGCGCCTTAAAAACAACGGGATGCCGGCAACGGATGCAATGTCCCTCTTTGTTGTGGTAGGGATGCCCGGAAATAGGCACCTCCTTCCCGCAGAAGGTGCAGTAGCCGGTTTTTGCTCCGTCGCGCTTGTAGTAGTAAAATATAAAATTTTCCCGCACGGCCACCTTGTCGGCCCAACGGCCCCAGTCTTTCGGCAATTCCGGTACCTGAGCAAGATCTTTGTCCCACGGGTCGGTGATTCGCCTATGACGCTGATCCAGCTGTTCTTCTCTCACTTTTCTTTGAAAATCGAGGATGCCGAAGTATCCGCCACGTTCGCTGGAAAAATACTGCTGCACCATATCTGAGTCTCCTGTACTCACCCAGCAAACCGCATCATAATCCTGTCCAGGCCATTCCAGTCTGTCCAGCTTGGCATCTCGCCACTTCTTATCCAAATAGTCATAGGTAAGGAATTGGCGCTTCTTTTTATCAAGAAACACCTCATAGGCGGGATTGTCCCCATCCAATCGAAGATGATCCGGCAGATAAAGCGCCACCTTCAAAATGCCGTTCTGAACCATGCAATTCATATAGCATTTATACTTCCGACGAATGCGGGTGTACCCGGAGTAGGTTCTCACTTTTTCCGGCTCGTCTTCAAGTGCCACTTTTTTCATTTCCGGGGATGCCGTCAGTTTTGGCATCCCCAGAAGAATAGATTTCTTCAATTCATTTCACCGTCCTTTTTTCAAGATCGGCTCCATACCACTCATTGGGTCGGAGTTTCTTCCCATCAATGGTCGCCACCACAATCTGCTGGATACAGCCGGTGACCGGATCTTCCTTGGCAAACGCTAACACATCACCTTTCCGGCTGCCTTGTGCAACAGGGTCAACACCACGCACAACAGCGTATCCACAACACGCCACAGCTTTGTCCTTCTTCACATGGCTGTTCCATTTCCGTTTCGGATGATCGGCCATAAACGCAAGGCCAAGGGTGAAAAGTTCTTCCTTGGTCAGCCGCCTAAGAACCGTCAATTCAGTGCAGGAAATCTTTGAGTCAAATTCGTCTTCATCAATGTCGCCGCCAGCGTTGACGATATAGTATTCCGAGTGATCCACATCACTGTAATAACTCAGGCAATCCAGAGGATCTTCCGCACAGTGAAAACCGTTTTGGCGGCAGTTGGCTTCTTTGGTTACGTTCAATCCCATCTGGAACTGATAGCCGATACAAACCATGCCAGGATGAAACCCTTTGTACGCGATCATACGCTGCCTCCTTACCCAGCTTTTGCCACGCTGAAATCCAGCAAAGACATCTGGCCATCAGTAGAAGGCTTCTTTTCCGGCGCCGGCTTTGGTTCCGGCTTTTTCTTTTCGGCGGGCTTCTTTTCCGCCTTCTTTTTCTTGCCGGTATTTCCGGTAGTCTTGCCAATATAGGGCTTCGGCACAAACTTTTCCTCCTGCTCCTGGTCCTCCTTGGCATCCGGGTCGCGGAAATAATCTTCCGCCCACTGGTAGCACAAATCGTCCGGAATATCGCAGCCATAGCCTTGGCCGCCCTGTCCGGGCTGGATACCACTGGCCCTGAGCTCGTCCTGAACATAGTCCCACGCCTTCCGGCTGATGTACTGGAAGCAATGGATCATGGTTTTCTTCGGGTGCATGGTGAGCCGGGCAAAAGCCGGATCATCCAGGCAGAGCGTCTGGATATACTCCGAAACGCACTCCTTCATATTCCGACGGGTCAGCTTTTCCACATCCTTACTGACACGTTGCATGGAGGCGGATACCACTTCATCATCGCTCATGGCGGCAAGGCGGTCCATCTGCTCCTGCAGGGCCCGCTTTTTCTCCGCCTGCTTGGCCTCCCATTCAGCCTTGCGTTTTGCTTCGGCAGCCTCATGCTCGGCACGGCGCTTTTCTTCATCGGCATCCTTGGACGCACCATTTCTGACGGGCACATCCGTTTTGATGTCAGCCGCATCGTCACATCCGCCATCCTCTTCCACGAGGTCATCCTCCGGCGCTTCCATCATCTCAGCGGAAACGGAGGAAGCCGCATCAGAACCAGGCTGTGGTGCAGCTTCGTTCAGGGGCTGGACAGACGAACTGCTGACCGGAGGCACCGGCAGCTCGTCAAAGCTTTCCTCTTCCTCAAAGGCATTTTCGCCCGTGAGTGCAGTTGCCGACGGTTTGCGTCCCTCCTGCATACCCAGCGACATTTCTGAAAAATATCCCATAGTGAACTCCTTTCTGTAAACAAAAAACGGCATGGACGGGCCAAAGCCCATTCCATGCCATCGTTACCTGTATCACAGCACATAGAGCAAAGTGCTGAAGCTGTCAAAGCAGTAGCAGACCACATTGGGGTACTGCTCCGCCCATTCTTTGATTTGTTCCTGTACTGCCTGCGCCACCAGCTGTGCCGAAATATTCCAGGGCGGCGGAACTGTCACCGTGAAATATCCCTGTTCTATGTTGGGGCGAACATCCGCATTCAGCTGAACGCATTGCTCCAAAAGTGCCTCCAACTGTCCCTTCTTCGTTCCATTTACAACAACCATCAATTTGCTCATGCTCCTCCCGAAGCCTTCTTTTTGGCGAGCATCGGAGAAAATTTCACCTGCTGAAACTGTGTATCTCCGTTCACATAGTAGTAAATTCGTTTCATGGGATACTCCAGTTCCACAACATCGGAAAGCGACATTGGCCGTCCGTTGCAGTCTTCTGGCAACTCCACGCTGAGTTCTGAAAACAGGCGTTTCAATACCTCGGCATCACTTTGATTGGTAGGACAATAGACTTCCCCCGTCCAGACCATACAATATTGAGCCGCGGGCGGCTGCTCATAGCCGGCCTTTCTTACCGCTTCCATATCCTTGAAAGCAAAGGGAATCGCTCTCTGCTCGTCCAGTTCCAGCTGATAGAGCACAAATCGCTGTTTCCTGCGCTGGGGTTCCAGAAGGATGCCAAGCGCCTCCCTGCCATGGCGCAGAAAAGCTTCATGCTCTTCCCGGGTCAGGCCCAAATATTCGGTCAAACTGATATTCCTCTCCGCCAGGTGCTGCCATTGCTCGGTGCAGTCCTCAATATGCGCCAGTTCACACCAGCCATTGAGATACTGTTCTTTGAATGTCTTTTTTTCCAACTCCTTTCTCCGTTGATTTTCCCGGCGCAAGGCCAGCTGCCAATCATCAAACCCCTTATAGTTGGGATTCCAGGTCAGCCGTCTGCAATTCATTCCGTACTTTCGGGCTGTCAGGTAGATTTTTGAGGCTCCCGCCATGGTCATTTGGTTGCTGTACTTATCCATGTCGTGGGCTTCTATGATTTCCTCCGTTCCGTTCTGCGCCAGAAGGGCAAATAACGTGTCCAGCGGATTTGTGTTATTGGCTCCGGCAATCGCAGCAAAGGTACGCCCAGTCAAACAATGGGATATGTCGGCTTTCAGCAGCCCCTCGATGACATAGACCACGCGGGCAGATGGGTCGCCGATCAGATGTACCGGGCTTCCCGATGATGCACCGTCCTTCCTTGACGAAGAAGAGAACCAGATGTATTTGGCGCCAGCCTTTTCCGGCGGGTCATCTTTGTCCTTTAGCGGCACATCCAACATGATTTGAAACCCCTGCAATCTGCCGTCAAAACCAACGGCTGGAATCAAAATTCCAGATGTTTTTTTATAGAAGGCCATGGTCCAGTAGCCGCAGTCATCGCGGTAGAACCCCGGGACACCTTCCACCTTACAACCCATTTTTATCAGACGCGCCGTAATAGAGCGGCACAAAAAGGGCGGTGGAGTGCTCTTAAAGCCCAGCGATTCGATTTGTTCATCAGACAGCCCGCGCTTGGGCGAACGAAGATGCTCCCTATGAGCTGGCCGCAGTGTAAGCTGGGCCAACAGCAGGGACAGCGTCTGATGGATCTCCGCAGGACTTGCTTTTTCTGACTGCGGCACAGTTTTTCGCTCGGAAGTAGAATGACGGCCGGCGTCAGCCCGGGCCCCCGAAAGCGAGGACCCGGTGCTGACCGTCAGCTTAGGAGCTTCATTCCCGGAGCGTATATGTTCTTCATGGCAGTTGTCGCACAAAGCTTCTGCTATTTCCCAATAAGCGTCCGAGGTCGTCGTATTGTTGAGCCGTGCATACAGCCCAAGCATTCCGCCATGCTCGCCGCAGTAATTGCAGCGCCACACATTTTTGACGAAATTGACATTCATCTTACCCCGACGGTCGCCACAGAACGGGCAATCCACATAGACACTATTTGACTGCTGGCGCCTGATACGCAGGTGCAGCAGTTCCACGACATCCATGATATTGAACGGAAATTCATCCGGGTATGAGCCCATCTGTCATTCCTCCCTTTGTACCCACGCTGGGGTTCATATCAGCCGGCCTTCTGGAGAGAATCGAGCACCAGCTGGGCGGCAGCGCGCACCAGGTTGTTCTTGCTCTTGCCCGGAATGAGATAAAAGCGCAAATTGACCGGGCGTTTCTCCGCCACCTGTGCAATCGTCATGCCACGGCAGATGCCATCATCCACAACGACCTGTCTGGCCTGTTCCAGCGTCATCACCTGCAGAAGCTCTTCCACAGGAGTATTCTGCGTGTAGGCCGGAGCCTCGTCCTGCGCAGGCGCATCGTTGCCCTTGGGTTCGATTCGCATCTCAGCCTTTTGGGCGGGCAGCGGCAGTTCATCCGTCTGCTCCACAGCTCCCGGCTCAGCGGCAGCCATCACAGTATCCGTGGGCACCACTTTCTCCGCCTTAACATGCTCCACCGGCAGCCGCTGTTCCACCGACTCCACAGGCGGGGCCGTCACAGCCGTTTTCAGGGCCACAGACGCCCTCTGCTGCGTTTTAAGGTCGCTGGCATGGGAATCACCAACAGTGGGCGCAACAGGCTTCTGAGGGGCGTTGACAGGCGCCTGACGCGGTTCCGTGCGCTCCACCTGAACAGGGACAGCCTCAGCCGCCTTTTTCTCGGCGGCATTGGTTTTCTTCTGCTCGGCGGCGGCCTGTGCGTCTGCGTTGATAAGCTGAATACCGAAGCCGGCATCCGTGAGAGCCTGACTCAAAGCCTCATTCTGTGCGCCTCGGATAAAGTCACGGTTGTCCTGAAGCTGCTGTTGGGCCACGCTCATGCTGAAAGGCTCGGCATCGCCACGATCCAAAAACACCCGGGCCTCGAAAATCGCCATCTGTTCGGTGATCCGCAGCGCCGTCACGCGCATACGGCCATTGGGATGGGCCATACGGAACCACAGCTTCTGATAGGGCAGATCCAGTCTCATGCTGTCCTTGGTGCGGCGGAGGAACTTGAGCGGGTCAAAGCCCGGCACCTTGTTCAACTCTGCTACGGCTGGTACGGCCTCATACATGGTTTTGGGATTGCTGCTTTCGTTCATCTTGCAAACTCCTTCCTGTTAAATAAAATAGGAGACGCACTGTGCTTTTTCTGCACTTTGCGTCCCTTTTTAACCTGCATGTTTCAATTCTTTTTTCGCTTCATTCGGGAGCGGAATACCGGCACGTCTGGCATAGGCCTTAAAGTACATATCGATGCGTGCGCCCAGCAGCGTATTTCGCTTGCTGATCTCGTTGCGGTGAATCGCCATGAACAGCACCTGCTTCTGTCCAATCAGCACCACACGCTTTTTAGCACGGGTGATTCCGGTATAGAGCAGGTTGCGGTAGAGCATGATGCTATGCGCTTTCAAAAGCGGCATGATAACCGTTTCATACTCAGAACCCATAGACTTATGGATGGTGGTGGCATAGGCAAGGTCCAGATTGACCATATTCTCTACGCTATATTCCAGTTCCCGGCCAACTCCAAAATCGAGGCCCACACGCTTTCCGTTCTCCCCGTCTTTGATATAACGGATAAAGCCCAGATCGCCATTGGATACCTTTGCGGTGTTCTTGGTCTGCATAATACGGTCATTGACCCGAAAAACCTTGACGCCGATTTTGATCTCGTCTTCGGCGGATCGGAACGGGTTGACCACTTCACGGATTGCCTTATTGAGCTGTTCCGCCGATGCCGCACCTTCTGAGCGAAAGGGCGACAGGATCTGCACTCGGTCGATGCCGCTTTCTTCAATCTCTCTGCAATAACGGGAGATGATCCGCTCGGCGGCATCCGCCTGGTTATCGCTTGCCATAAACATAAAATCCGGCCCATAGTACAGCTTGGTATTGCCCTCGTTGATGAACTTGGCATTGTAGGCAATCAAGCTGTCTTTGGACTGACGGAAAATCTGATCCAGCACGGTGACAGGCACCAACTCACAGTCGATCAGCTCACGGAACACATTTCCGGCTCCCACGCTGGGGAGCTGATCCGGGTCGCCTACAAGTACGATTCGTGCACCGTCCTTGATGCGCGAGAAGAATTTATCTGCCAGCCACATATCTACCATGGAAAACTCGTCCACGATGATCAGGTCAGCCGACAACGGCTCCTGTTGTTTGGTTCGGTTGACATCGTCCTCTTCGCTGCCGAGGCCCAACCCGCTGTGAAGCGTCCGGGCCATATCAAAGCCGGTGCTCTCTGCCATACGACGGCTGGCTCTGCCCGTCGGCGCCATCAAGACGATTTGGCCGTCAGGGTACAGCCGGCGGTATACCTCCAGGATCGTTTTCAGAACCGTCGTTTTGCCGGTACCGGGAGAGCCTGTGATAATGGAAAGATTGTGGCGATACGCCGCATAGACGGCAGCCTCCTGTTTGGAGGACAACACCACGCCCATCTCACGCTTGACCCGTTCCAACACCCGCTCAATCCGCTCCGGTTCTGACGGCTCCACCAACCGCATGGCAATGCGGCGGGCGGTTTCGTCCTCCTGTGCAAACACCCGGGGCAGATAGATGTTATCCTTGACTGCCACCACTTCTCCTTTAAGGATCATGTCTTGCAGCACATCTGCGACTTCCTGCGCCTGAAGGCGAAGTGCCGGCACCGGAATCTTGTTGTTGAGCAGCCGAAGCGCCTCTTTCTGCAGGGTTTCCCTGAGCAAGAACAGGTGCCCTTTAGCTCCTTTACCATCTTCCAGCGCCCAGAACAGCGCACCCTTGACCCGCATGGGGGCATGAAGGTCACCGCCGTTCTTCTGAACAATGGCGTCTACACGCAGAAAGCCAAACCCGGATATCTGGCACAGCTCAAACGGACTCTTTTTCAAGATGTCTACGCTGGCAGGCCCGAAATACTGATAAATCTTGAGCGCAGTTTTCGGCGTGATTTTGAACGGGGAAAGCAGGGTCATCAGATCCTGCAGCATCCGGCTCTTCGCATAGGAGGTCTTGATGTCCTCCAGCTTGCTTTCCGTGATACCTTTGATTTCCAAGAGCCGTTCCGGCTGGTTTTGCAGAATATCCAGCGTGTCCTCGCCAAACCGGGCGACAATCAGCGCGGCGGTTGCGGGCCCGATGCCTTTGATAAGACCCGATGCCAGATACCCCTCCACACCGCTTTTGGTGCGGGGGACGATCTCACGCCACTGTTCCACCTGAAGCTGCATACCATACTTGCCCTGCTTCCATTCACCATCCAGTTCCAGCTCCACCGCATCCGTACGGGGCAGTTCATAACCGGTCGCCACAAAACGGATCAGATGGTCTCTGTACCGCCGGGTAGAACGGGCCTCCTGCGGCACCTCTTTGTCGGCAGTCTTCACACTAATAATGCAGAACCGATTTGCCGGGTTGTGATAAATCGTCCCGTCATAAGTTCCTCTGTGGATCACTTCTTTTTTCCCTCCTTTAAGCCGCCTTGGTATCAGCTTTCACACTGAACCGGCGAAACTCCGAAATTGTGACATACTGCTCGTAGATATCAGGATGTTCCAGTTTCAGCCGGATCAGATTGTCCTTGTCGATGTTAGGCTTCCGCACCGGATTGTAGGTGACCGTATAATTTACGCCATCCTGCTGGCAAATAGCTTTGCAGCTCTTGCCCATTTCGGCAATCAGTGCTCCCTTCAGTCGCTGCATATCCGCATCGATTTCCTTGCTGTCCTTTTCAGCACGTTTCTTTTCTTCTTGAAGCTGGAGATACCGCATCAGCTTGGCAGTCAGAGAATAATCAAAGGTCACCACAGGGGCGTCCTTATCCGCAGGACCCGTATGCCGGCGCACGCTTTCAATTACAAGATCGCCATCCTCAGTATAGGGCGGCGGTGTTTTGGCAAGGACATGGTTCTCCCAGAAATGCTGTTCCAGAAAAATCATCTCATCCTCATAAGCTTCGTCACGGCGAATCTCACGAATGATGGTTTCTTCCTCGTTGTTGCCATACAGACAGCAGAAGAAGCAGCGATCCACATCCATGACCGCCATATAATGCCGACCCTGGGTTTCGTAGTAGACCGGAACAGTTTCTTCCCCATCCAGCCATCAGTGATCCTTAGCATTGTAGTTTGTGGTTTTGATTTCCAAAATTGCGGTCGTGCCATCCGGAAGTTCTACAAAGTAGTCCACATCAGCCAGCATCCAGGGATACTTGGGGTGCTGGAACATCTTCTTGACCTGATAAATCTTGTAGCCGGTCCGATGCTGAAAAATTTTTGCCACCAGCGGCTCCAGCAGATGCCCCATTTCCAGAGCAACCCAGTTGTTTTCGTTGTCCTCAACCGCTGCAATATTCAGCTTGTCGTAGTAGAGGTCACGGGCCGTCCGCCAGGGCGATATCTCCAGCAACGCAGCCACATCACTGCCGCCAATTCCTTTTCGCCGATAAGCGAGCCATTCCTTTTCGGATAAGCCTGCGGTCTCGACCAATACCTGCGGTTGATGTGTTTCTTTCAATGCCGCACAGCTATCCGGCATACTCAGCACCCCCTCCTCGTCGGGCGAGGAACGACGTGCGCCTTCATCACCGGGCACCGTTTCTTGATAGGCTGCTGCTGTCTCTTGGACTGCCTCCAGCTCTCGTTCAATTTCTTCTCTTTCACCATGATTTCATGGTTCGACATTTTCGTGTTCATCTGTATACCTGCCTTTCTTATTTTTGATATATCCTCAAAGCCGTTTCCGGCGTTTGGGCAAAAAAATAAGCGAGGCTGACTGCGGCATACGCCTGATGTCCACAGTAACCTGTGAACCAAAGTCATCCTCGCAAATAGGGAATGGATACTCCCTGAAAATAGAAAAAGCCAGTAATATACCGTCCCATACGGGCGCAGTAATACTACTGGCACAAGTACAATCTTAACTGCGTGTGCAATGCGGGCTTTCGGCCTGCGGTACAGAACATCGGTCTGTATCCCATACGGGAAGCGCACAAAAATCAATTACAAAGCAAGTCTAGCACAATATATAGTGTTAGTCAAGCATCGTAATCTACATATAGCGTTTCAATTATTTCTTCGTATCTGTTTGAGCATAAAAAACGGGAATCTGCAGAATTCAACCCGTTCCGTCCCTATATATAAGGCGTATAGACATGGCGTGTGGTTCCACTGCCTGTCTGTACGCCTTTTGTACCTTGACAGCCCCTATAAACCTTTTCCATTGGAGTTATACAGGCGCTGCGGACAGTGTGCTTCTGCGCGCCCACAGCTTAATTGCCGCATAGCGGCTGCCTGAAAATACGCGGCGGAAAAGCCCGGCGCAGGAAATGGCCTTTGGAAGAGACCCTACACTTCCCGATGAATTTGAATGACTTCATTGTTTTTGTTGAAAACCTTCCACTACAAATCGTAGGGGATATATGTAATTGCAAATAAAGGAGGGCAATTATGGAAAAAAGAAAACCCAATGACCTTTCACCGGATCAGTGCTTGGCGGTCGATACGGAATCGCTTTGCAAACTGCTCGACTGCGGGCGGCATACGGCCGTTCAGATCGGCGACCTGGCCCACGCCCGCATCACCATGAATTCTCGTGTCCTTTGGAGCGTTCAGCGAGTGAAGGAATATTTGTACGAGATCTCATGCTAACAGAACCTTGCCCATTCCGGGCGCAGCAACACACAAAACATCGGGAGGTATCAGCCTATGCCAAAAGTTAGAAAAGACAACAAAGGCCGCAACCTGCGGCCAGGAGAAACACAACGCTCAGACGGCAGCTATATGTTTGTCTATAAGCTGGGTAAGAAGAAAAAGTACATTTATGATTTTGACCTTGCCAGCCTGCGGGCCAAAGAAAAAGTTCTCAACCGTGACAGCGAAGACGGTATTCGCACCCAGGAGGCTATGAAAATCACCCTAAATGATATGTTCAAAGTCCTCATGGATACGAAGATCCAGTTAAAGGCTTCTACACGGGCGAATTACGAATATCTTTGGAGCAACTATGTGAAGGATGAGCCGTTTGCCAACATTCCCCTGCCCAACATCCGAAAGAGCGACATCCTGACATTTTACACGAAGCTTTTGAAAAAAGGCTTTGCGATCAATTCCTTGGAAAGCATCAATAACCTGATTCACCCCACGCTTGAATTGGCGGTCGATGATGACTACATCCGAAAAAATCCAAGCAAAGGTGTCTACCGCTCTCTCAAAACAGAGGGAACCGGGGCGCCCCCGAAGAAAAGAATCGCGCTGACTATGACACAGCAGAAGAACTTCCTTCGGTTCATTTCCAAGTCACCGATGTATAGCCACTGGCTGCCTGTCATGGTCGTGCTGCTCGGTACGGGAATGCGTGTTGCGGAATGTACTGGCTTAACTAAAAATGATGTAGACCTGGAGAACAACACCATCTCTGTCAATCACAACTTGATCTATCGTGTGATCGATGGGAAAGCAGGTTTTCATATCACCACCCCTAAAACGGCCAGCGGCACCCGCACCATCCCTATCCTGTATCCGCAGGTTGCTGAACAGCTCCGCACATTGATTGAAGTCATGGACACCCTCTATCCGGAAGACCTTGTGATGAATGGGTATCACGGTTTCCTTTTTAGGAATCGGGAAGGTTACTTTCTCAGTGCCCATAATATCAATCGGGCCATCCAGCGTATCTCCATCGCCTACAACGCCGAAGAAATGGATCAGGCTGAACTGGAAGATCGTGAGCCGGAACTGCTGCCGCATTTTAGCGTACATAACATGAGACACACATTCTGCACGCGGCTCTGTGAAAGCACGAACGACATCAAGTTTATCCAGCAGGTGATGGGCCACGCTGATTTTTCCACAACTATGGATATTTATACGCATATTACGCAAGAAAACATGAGGGAAAAAGCAGAGGCAATCAAGGGTAATTTGGTGCTAATGTGAAAATTGCAAAAAAGGGCAAATCCGCATAAAAAACACGGATTTGCCCTTCATTTTGGCCCGTCTGATGCCGTCTGATTTCAAGCAAAAGTTGTAGTTGTAAGCCTCATTTACTACATCTTGCGCCGTCCTATTTCATCAGACACTATATATTGTGGAATTTTAGTCTAATGGCTTCATCGTCGGGAAGAGGATCACGTCCCGGATGGAGTCGCTGCCGGTGAGCAGCATGACGCACCGGTCGATGCCGATGCCCAGACCGCCCGTGGGAGGCATACCGTACTCCAGCGCGGTGAGGAAGTCCTCGTCCATCATGCCGGCCTCGTCGTCGCCCTTGGCCCGGGCCTCCACTTCCTTCTGGAACCGGCCCCGCTGGTCGATGGGGTCGTTGAGCTCGGAGAAAGCGTTGCCCATCTCGCTGTGGCAGATGAACAGCTCAAACCGCTCGGTGAGCCGGGGGTCCTTGGGGGAGCGCTTGGCCAGGGGGGACACGTCCACCGGGTGCATGGTAATAAAGGTAGGCTGGATGAGACGGCTCTCCACCTTCTGGTCGAAGGTCTCATACAGGGCGTGGCCCCAGGTGGGCTCCACCCCGTCCATGTCCACGCCGGCAGCCTTGGCGGCGGCCACGGCGGCCTCGTCGCCCTCAATGGCCATGAAATCCACGCCGGTATACTGCTTGACCGCCTCATGCATGGCCAGTCTGGGCCAGCCGGGCTTCAGGTCGATGTGCTCGCCCTGCCAGTCCACCTCGTAGGTGCCCAGAATCTTCTGGGCCGCCGAGGACAGCAGGTCCTCAAAAAGGTCCATCATGTCGTTGAAGTCGGCATAGGCCTGGTAGAGCTCCACGCTGGTAAACTCAGGGTTATGCTTGGGGTCCATGCCCTCGTTGCGGAAGATGCGGCCGATCTCATACACCCGCTCCATGCCGCCCACAATGAGCCGCTTGAGGGGCAGCTCGGTGGCGATGCGCATATACATATCAATGTCCAGGGTATTGTGATGGGTCACGAAGGGACGGGCCGTAGCACCGCCGGAGATGGTGTTGAGCACCGGAGTCTCCACTTCCATATAGCCCCGGCCGTCCAGGAAGTCCCGGACGAACTTGATAAACTGGGAGCGGATCACAAAGGCCTGACGCACCTCGGGGTTCATGATGAGGTCCACATAGCGCTGGCGGTACCGGGTCTCCTTGTCGGTCAGGCCGTGGAACTTCTCCGGCAGAGGCAGGAGCGACTTGGACAGCAGGGTAACGGCGTGGGCTTTGACCGAGATCTCCCCCCGCTTGGTGCGGAAAATCTCGCCCTTGACCCCAACGATGTCGCCGATGTCCACCTTTTTGAACTTGGCGAAAGCCTCCTCGCCCAGCTCGTCGATGCGGACATAGATCTGGATACGGCCCTTGACGTCCTGCAAGTCGCAGAACATGGCCTTACCCATGCCGCGCTTGCTCATCAGGCGGCCGGCAATGGAGGTCTCCTGTCCCTCCAGCGCCTCAAACTGGGCTTTGATGTCGGCGCTGTAAGCGGTTACCTCATACTTGGTGATCTGAAAGGGGTCCTCGCCGGCGGCCTGCAGCTCCTTGAGCTTGTCGCGGCGGATCTGAAGCAGCTCCGACAGCGCGGGCTCCTCCTGCTGGGGAATGTTCTTTTCTGCCATCTTTTCTCTACTCCGTTCTCCTACGGCCAAATCAGGCCCGTTCAATATTCAGCACGCGATAACGCAGGGTACCGGCGGGGGCGTCCACCTCCACCTCGTCTCCCACCTGTCTGCCCAGCAGGGCCTTGCCAAAGGGGGAGTCGTCGGAAATGCGGCCGTTCATGGGGTCGGCCTCCTGAGAGCCCACGACCTCGTAGCTCTCCTCTTCGTCGAATTCCAGGTCCAGCACCCGGATGCGGCAGCCCAGGCGGATGGTGGTGGTGTCGTCGCTGTGGGCCTCTTCAATGACCACACAGTTGGCCAAAATCCCCTCCACCTCGGCAATGCGGGCGTACAGCTTGCCCTGCTCGTTTTTGGCCTCGTCATACTCGCTGTTCTCCGACAGGTCGCCAAAGGAGCGGGCCTCCTTCAACAGGGCGGCCACCTCTTTTTCCCGGACCGTTTTCAGATAATTGAGTTCCTGCTTGAGCGCTTCAAAGCGCTCAGGACTCAGCTTATATTCTTTTGCCATGCTCTGCGCACACCTTTCTTCCTTACATACGCATACTGCCGTTTTTTCCCGGCCGCATGATATTGGTGATTCTACATTATAGGTAATTTCCAGTTCTCTGTCAAGTCATTTGCCCCTTTGAACTGGTAATAATTTCTATCTCATCGGTCTTGACCCGGCCGGTCTCCCACAGCAGGGCCAGCAGAGAGAGCCGGTCCGGTCCGTCGGGCAGTTTTTCCGCGGTCAGGGACAGAGCGCCCAGCGCCGGACGCTCCCCACACAAAACCAGGTCGCCCCCTTCCTCCGCCGGCGACAGGTCCACCGTCACGTCCGGACGCCATCCCGGACCGGGCGACAGCATGGGCACGCCGTAGGTCCGCTGCAAGTACCGGGCCAGCTCCTCCCCCTCCTCCCCGGCCCACAGGGACAGGCGGCGCACCTTGGGGCATAAAAAAAGCGCCGCCCGGAACAAGTCCTGGTCCACTCTGCCGCCCCGCAGGAGCACCGACGATTGCAGCGGGTCCTTTCCCCGCTGGACCAGCGCCGCCTCCGCCAGCGGTCCGGCCAGCGCCGCGCACATCCCGCCCGCCCATACCGGCGAGAGACCCGCCTGCCGCAGCTGGGGCCAGTAGGAAAACCCCTCCGGCGCCAGCACCCGCCGGCAGCCCTTCCGCCGCAGCTGCCGGGCCGCGGCCCGGCAGCCGCGCTCCGTTCCCTTGCCGTCCCAGCCCCGCCGCTCCGGCACCTCCGCGGCCAGCACGGCCAGGCCCATCAGCCGCTCCACCCTCAGCCGGGGCCGCCATCCGCTTCCCCCGCCGGGGATCACCCATCCCACCATGCCCCCTCCTTCCGGCGGTGACATCCCTCCCCGCCCCTTCATAGTATGGCATGGAAGCACTTCCAACGATTTCTCTTTCAGGAGGGAATGCCATATGCCTGATAAGATCATGCCCGGCCCCGTGCAGGAAAACGCCTGCATCCGCGAGGCCGTTTGTATCCACACCAAGAAAATCTACGACAGCTGCAAGGACAAAGACTGCGTGGAGGACCTGCGCTTTTATCCCACCCAGGACGCCCAGTGCGTCATCGACCGGGCCCTCAGCATCCGGGGCGGCAAGGCCACGCTCCTCAATGTTTACATCGACGTGGAGCCCATCGGCTTCAACCGTGGTTTTTACACCGTGGATGTGCGCTACTTCTACCGCGTCACCGCCGAAGCCTTCGTGGGCGCCGCCCGGCCGGTGGAGATCTGCGGCCTGTGCGTCTTTGACAAGCGGGTGATCCTCTTCGGCAGCGAGGGCAACGCCAAGGTCTTTTCCTCTGAAACCGTGGCCGACGGCGCCGACTGCCAAAACCTGCGCCGCTCCAACCTCCCCACCGCCGTGGTGGAGGCGGTGGACCCCATCGTCCTCAATATGAAGCTGGTGGAGCCCTGCGACTGCCGTCCCTGCGACTGCTGCGTCAACGAGGTTCCCCCCGCCGTATGCTCCTCCTTTGGCTGTGAGCTCTCCTTCGGCGGCGAGGGCAAGCGCCTCTATGTCACCCTGGGCCAGTTCTCCATCATCCGCCTGGAGCGGGACACTCAGCTCCTCATGCCGGTCTACGACTACTGTATGCCGGAGAAGGAGTGCGCCTGCGGCGGCGGCAACGACGAGGACCCCTGCGAGATCTTCCGTCACGTCAAATTCCCCGTGGATGAATTCTTCCCCCCCAACAGCATGAACGGCGGCAGCGACTGCTACCGCGAGATCAAAAACCATCCCTGCTGCTCCTGAGCAACGGGGCGTCTGAAGGGCCAATCGTGCCCCGGAGGTGTTGAACCACATCTCCGGGGCACGGTCCGCTTTCTTGAGATTACCGGTCCTCCAGCCGCCGGTAGGGGTGATGCTCTCCCACATACTGATAGGCCGGCCGGATGATCTTGCCCATGTTGATGAGCTCCTCCAGCCGGTGGGCGCTCCAACCGGCGATGCGCGCCATGGCAAAGAGGGGGGTATACAGCTCCAGCGGCAGATCCAGCATATGATAGACAAAGCCGGAATAGAAGTCCACATTGGCCGAAACGCCCTTGTACATCTTCCGCTCTCCCGAGATGACCTGGGGGCCCAGCCGCTCCACCATGCTGTAAAGCTCGTACTCCTCCGTCCGTCCCTTTTCCCGGGCCAGCTTTTCCACCATGCCGTGGAGGATGCTGGCTCTGGGGTCGGACAGAGAATAAATGGCGTGGCCCATACCGTAGATCAGCCCCGACTTGTCAAAGGCCCGCTTATCCAGCAGCGCCTGGAGATAGGCTTTGATCTCGTCCTCGTCCTTCCAGTCCTTGACCTGCTCCTTCATGTCCTCAAACATGCGGATGACCTTGATGTTGGCGCCGCCGTGGCGGGGGCCCTTCAGGGAGGCCAGGGCCGCGGCCATGCAGGAGTAAGTATCGGTGCCCGACGAGGTCACCACATGGGTGGTAAAGGTGGAGTTGTTGCCGCCGCCGTGCTCGGCGTGGAGGATGAGGCAGATGTCCAGCACATGGGCCTCCCAGTAGGAATAGGCGGAGTCGGCCCGCAGCAGAGACAAAATGGTCTCGGCGGTGGAGTGCTCGGGGCGGGGCGCGTGGATGAACAGGCTGCTTCCGCTCTTGTAGTGGTAGGCCTGGCAGCCGTAGACGGCCAGCATGGGAAAAACCGACAGCATCTGCATACACTGGCGCATGACGTTGGGCAGGGAGATGTCATCCGCCCGCTCGTCATAGGCCGCCAGGTTGAGGACGCTGCACATCATGGAATTCATGATATCCCCGCTGGGCGCCTTGAGAATCACGTCCCGCACAAAATTGTTGGGCAGGGAGCGGTAATAGGCCAGCTGGTCCCGGAATTCCTCCAGCGCCGCGTGGCTGGGCAGACGGCCGATCATCAGCAGATAGGCCACCTCTTCAAAGCCGAAGCGCTGCTCGGCCAGCACGTTGTCCACGATGTCCTGCACGTCAATGCCCCGATAGTAGAGCTTGCCGTCGCAGGGCCGCTCCTGGCCGTCCACCAGCTTCCTGGCCACGATGTCGGAGATTTCGGTAAGGCCCGCCAGCACACCTTTGCCGTTGACGTCCCGCAGGCCGCGCTTGACGTCATAGCGGGCGTAATCTTCCAGATCAATGCCGCTGTTGCGCTGACATAGCGCCGTCAAAGCCTCGATTTCCGGCGTGATATCGCCGTAATTGGGGTTGGTTGCCATGTTGTCCCCCTCCGTTTCCTGTGAAGTAGAAGCGTCCCGCAAGGAGGAGAATTCCCTGCGGGATCATCAATATGGCGGTATCTTACCATAAAATTGTTACCAGAATATGAATCCAGCCTCTTTTTTTCGCCGGTCTCTTTCCGGCTCTTGACAGTTCGGATTAGAACCGTTATAATGGCACCGTCTTATATTTCGGACATTTTGTCCAATTTTCTCTCGTGTTGTTTGGAGGTTTTTGTGTATGATGGATTGGCGTGAGAGTGGCATCCTGCTCCCGGTCTCCTCTCTGCCCGGCCCCTACGGTGTGGGCGCTCTTGGCAAGGAGGCCCGGCAGTTTGTGGATTTTCTGGCCGCGGGCGGTCAGCACTACTGGCAGATCCTGCCCCTGGTCCCACCCGGCGGCGGCGATTCGCCCTACATGGCGGCCTCTTCCTTTGCCGGCAACCCTTTCTTTTTGGATCTGGACGCCCTGGCCAAGGAGGGGCTGCTCACCCCCCAGGAGCTGGAGACCGCCAAATACCCCAATCCTGACCGGGTGGATTACGCCTGGCTCCACGAGACCCGTCCCGCCCTGCTGCGCAAAGCCTGGGAGCGGGGACAGAAAACATACGCCCCTCTCCTGGCGGAGTTTGTGGAGGAAGAGGCGGACTGGCTGCCGGATTACGCCCTTTTCATGGCGCTGCGGGGCGCTTTCGACGGCGCGGAGCTGAAGGACTGGCCCGCCCAGGTCCGGGCCAGAGAGCCGGAGACCCTGGCCCTTTGGCGGGAAAAGCTGGCCGATGAGATCGACTATCAGGTGTTCCTCCAGCTGCTCTTCTACCGCCAGTGGACCGACCTGAAGGCCTACGCCAACGAGCGCGAGGTGTCCATCATCGGCGACCTTCCCTTCTATGTCTCCCCCGACTCGGCGGAGGTGTGGGCCAATCCCGAGCTCTTCCAGCTGGACGACGACTATCAGCCCACCGCCGTGGCCGGCGTCCCCCCCGACGCCTTCACCGACGAGGGCCAGCACTGGGGCAATCCCCTCTACGACTGGCCCGTCCATGTAAAGACCGACTTTGACTGGTGGCGCCGCCGGGGCGAGCACATGGCCAGGCTCTACGACGTGGTGCGCATCGACCACTTCCGGGCCTTCCACACCTATTGGTCCATCCCCCTCACCGCCAAGAGCGCCAAGGAGGGCCACTGGGAGCCCGGCCCCGGCATGGACCTGGTCCATGTGCTGGAATCGGTCCCCGGCCTCTCCCTCATCGCCGAGGATCTGGGCGATCTGGACGAGGGCGCCCGGAACTTTATCGCCAACAGCGGTCTGCCCGGCATGAAGATCCTGGTCTATGCCTTCGATCCCATCGGCGAAAGCTCCTACCTGCCCCACAACTGCCCCCGGTGTTCGGTGGTCTACACCGGCACCCACGATACCCCCACCTTCGTGCAGTGGCTCTTTGACGAGGCCAGCCCCGGTGAACGGCAGTATGCCTTCGACTACCTCCGCCTCCGGGCCGACGAGGGCTTCGGCTGGGGCGCGGTGTGCGGCGCCTGGGGTTCTCCCGCGCTGCTGTCCATCGCCCCCTTCCAGGATCTGCTGGGCCTGGGCGCCGACGCCCGCATGAACGCCCCCGGCACCATGGGGCCCCAGAACTGGAGCTGGCGGGTGCGTGACGCCGCCATCAATCCCGACGTCTCCGGCCGCCTGCGCAAAATTACCCGCATCTATCGCCGCTGCCTGTAAGACCACGGGGTCCCGCCGCCTTTTGCGGCGGGACCCTTTTTGCCTTTTCGAGAAAGTTGGCATGTTCTTTGCTTGCTTACTTTTTGCACTTTTTTATGGGAAACTGCACCACAGAGTATAGATTTTTGTTTATGCGCATTGTGGAATTTTCGCTATATTGTGTTCTCTCTCCCTTGACAACCTCCCCTCCACACCATTATAATAATGGCGTGCAAAAAGCGGCAGATTTTGTTTGAGAAAATCTAGCGCTCTGTGCTGCAGAAAAGTCGCCGGTCACACCGGCAGTCCCTTGTCTATTTCGCCGTCCGCGAAGGGCCGAGAGATGCTTTCCTCACAGTTTACAGGGTCCCGCCGGTTTCTTGGACCGATTCTGCACCATTTTGAAGGAGGAACGCGTATGAACATTCTTGTGTGTGTCAAGCAGGTGCCTGACACGACGGAGATCAAGATCGACCCGGTCAAGAATACCCTGATCCGGGAGGGCGTGCCCAGTATCGTCAACCCCTTCGACGGCTATGCCCTGGAAGCCGCCGCCCGCATTAAGGATAAGGATCCCAGCACCAGGATCGTGGTCCTGTCCATGGGTCCCGAGCAGGCCAAGGCCGCTCTGAAGGAATGCCTGGCCATCGCCGCTGACAGCGCTTATCTGGTCTCTGACCGCGCCTTCGGCGGTTCCGACACCCTGGCCACCAGCTACATCATCTCCCAGTCCATCCGCCTGGTGGAGGAGAAGGAAGGCGTGAAGTTCGACGCCATCTTCTGCGGCAAGCAGGCCATCGACGGCGACACCGCGCAGGTCGGCCCCGAAGTGGCCGAGTGGCTGGGCTATCCCCAGGTTACCTACGGCCTGGAGGCCGAGGCTGCCGAGGACGGCCTGAAGGTCCGCACCGAGGCTGAGGACGGCGTGGAGATCATCGGCATCCAGTATCCCTGTGTCGTTACCTTCACCAAGCCCGCCTGGGATCCCCGCTATCCCACCATCAAGCGCAAAATGGCTGCCAACCGCGCCCAGATCCCCACCCTCACCGCCGCTGATTTCCCCGCCATCGACACCGCCCGCATCGGCCTCAAGGGCTCTCCCACCCACGTGAAAAAGACCTTCGTGCCCCAGAAGAAGTCCGGCGGCATCAAGATCAAGGAAGAGACCAACGAGGAGTCCGCGCTCAAGCTCATCGCTCTGCTGAGCGAGGCGCACGTGATCTGACGGGAGGAGGAACATTACAATGGAAGCCAAGACCAAGGATCTTTGGGTATTGATTGAAACCAAGGAGGATGGCTCCGCCCAGAACGTGGGCCTGGAGCTCCTCAATCCCGGCCGTATGCTGGCCGATAAGCAGGGCGGCGCCCTGGTTGCCATCGTCATCGGCAACAACGTGGACGAGTCCGTCAAGGCCGCCTCCGCCTATGGCGCGGACAAGGTCATCGTGGTGGAGGGCGAGGAGTATCAGCGCTACACCACCGACGCCTACGCCACCGCTCTGGTCACCCTGGTGGAGAAGTACGGCCCCACCAGCATGATGATCGGCGCCACCCCCCACGGCCGTGACCTGGGCCCCCGCGTGTCCTGCCGCCTGCAGACCGGCCTGACCGCCGACTGCACCGCCCTGGACATCGACGAGGAGAGCGGCAACGTGGCCTGGACCCGTCCCGCCTTCGGCGGCAACCTGATGGCCACCATCCTCTGCCCCGACCATCGTCCCCAGATCGGCACCGTCCGTCCCGGCGTATTCAAGAAGGCCGACCCCACCGAGGGCAAGGCTGAGATCATCCGCGAGGACATCCATGTGCCCGCCGACCAGATCCGCACCAAGCTGCTGGAGTCCATCAAGGAAGCCGCCGGCGAGCTGGTGGACCTGGAGGGCGCCGAAATCATCGTCTCCGGCGGCCGCGGCGTTGGCGGCCCCGAGGGCTTTGCTCCTGTGAAGGAGCTGGCTGACGCTCTGGGCGGCGTTGTGGGCACTTCCCGCGCCGCTGTTGACGCCGGCTGGATCGCTCACGCCCATCAGGTCGGCCAGACCGGCAAGACCGTCGGCCCCAAGCTGTATGTGGCCTGCGGCATCTCCGGCGCCATCCAGCACGTGGCCGGCATGAGCAGCTCCGACTGCATCGTGGCCATCAACAAGGACCCCGACGCTCCCATCTTCGACATCGCCGACTACGGCATCGTCGGCGACCTCTTTGAGGTCCTCCCCATCCTCACTGCCGAGGTCAAGAAGCTGAAGGGCTGATTTCCCCTATCTGCCCATCACTGAATTTTAGAGAAGCATTACGGAAAGGAAGGGAACTGCGTTATGAATTTCCATTTTAACGAAGAAGAGCAGGACATCCTCAATATGCTGCATGACTTCTGCCTGAAGGAGGTCAAGCCCCTGGCCGCCGAGATCGACGAGCAGGAGCGCTTCCCCAAGGAGACCCTTACCAAGCTGCAGGAAATGGGCATGATGGGTATCTACATGCCTGAGGAGTACGGCGGCGCCGGCCTGAGCTACCTCACCTACATCGGCGCCTGCGAGGAGTTCGCCAAGTACTGCGCCACCACCTCCGTTATGTTCTCCGCCCACGGCTCCCTGTGCTGCTGGCCCATCGAGCACTTCGGCACCCCCGAGCAGAAGGAGAAGTTCCTCACTCCTCTGGCTTCCGGCGAGAAGCTTGGCGCGTTCGGCCTGACCGAGCCCGGCGCCGGCACCGACGCCGCCATGCAAAAGACCGTTGCCGAGGATAAGGGCGATCACTGGCTCATCAACGGCTCCAAGATCTTCATCACCAACGCCGGCGAGGCCGACATCTATGTCATCTTTGCCATGACCGACAAGAGCCTGGGCACCAAGGGTATCTCCGCGTTCATCGTGGAGAAGGACACCCCGGGCTTCAAGATCGGCGCGCACGAGAAGAAGATGGGCATCCGCGGCTCCGCCACCTGCGAGCTGATCTTTGAGGATTGCAAGATCCCCAAGGAGAACCTGCTGGGCGAGGTCGGCAAGGGCTTCAAGGTTGCCATGATGACCCTGGACGGCGGTCGTATCGGCATCGCCGCGCAGGCTCTGGGCATCGCCGAGGGCTGCATCGAGGAGACCGTCAAGTACGTCAAGGAGCGCGTCCAGTTCGGTAAGCGCATCAGCCAGTTCCAGAACACCCAGTTCCAGCTGGCCGACATGCAGGCCAAGTGCGACGCCGCCAAGCTGCTCATCTATCGCGCCGCCCAGGCCAAGCAGGATGGCGAGCCCTACAGCCACCTGGCTGCCGAGGCCAAGCTCTTCGCCGCTGAGATGGCTTCTGACGTGACCCGCCGCTGCCTCCAGCTCATCGGCGGCTACGGCTACACCCGCGAGTATCCCTTCGAGCGCATGATGCGCGACGCCAAGATCACCGAGATCTACGAGGGCACTTCCGAAGTCCAGCGTATGGTCATCTCCGGCTGGATGGGCGTGAAGTAATCTACTTCGACCAATGTACGGTGTTTTCTCCATAAAACACCGGCCGTAGGCGCACGCCCCGCCGGGCATCGGCGGGGCGTGCGTTTTTTCCGCGGCGGAAAGGAGGCCCTATGGTCTGCCAGGTTTGGGACCGGCCAGCGGTCTACGCCATTCCCGTGCCGCTGCCGGACAACCCCCTCAAAAATCTCAACGTCTACCTGATCCGCACTGAAACGCGGGATCTGGTCATCGACACCGGCTTTCAGCGCCCGGAATGCCGCCAGGCCCTGTGGCAGGGACTGGACGAACTGGGCCTGCGGGCCGACCGGGCCATGCTCTTTCTCACCCACCTGCACACCGACCACACCGGCCTGGTGTGGGATTTCGTGGAGCGGGGTATCCCCGTCTATATGAGCCGGGTGGAGGATCTCTATTACCGGCAGCTGATCGCCCGGCCCTTTTCGGCCATGGACACTCTCTTTGCCCGGGAGGGCTTTCCCCCCGACGAGCTGCGCCGCCAGCGGGAGAGCAACCAGGGGCAACGCTATGCTCCCCGTCCCGGCTTCCCCGTGCTTCAGGTGGAGGACGGCGAGGCGCTCCCTATGGACTTGGAGGTCCGGGGACTCCTGACACCGGGTCACACGCCGGGGCATATGGTCCTCTACCTGCCCAAAGAACAGCTTCTTTTTTCAGGCGACCATGTGCTGTTCGATATCACCCCCAACATCAGCGTGTGGTATGAGGTGCCCCACTCCCTCTCCGATTATATCGACAGCCTGCGCAAAACCAGGGCGCTGCCCATCCGAAGAGCGTTTCCCGCCCACCGGGCGGCCGGAAGCGATGTGTATGAGCGCATCGACGCCCTCATCGACCACCACGGCTGGCGGCTGGACGAGATTTATCAGGCGGTCCGGACCCATCCCGGCGCTTCCGCCTTCCAGATCGCCTCTGCCATCCACTGGTCGGTCCGCTCCATGGACTGGGACCACTTCCCGCCCCATCAGAAGTGGTTCGCCCTGTCGGAAACCCTGGCCCACCTCTATTATCTGACGGAAAAGGGACAGCTCCGGCACTGGGAAGAGGACGGCGTCACCCGCTACGCCCCCGCCCATGAGCCCCCCTTCGTCTCCGTTTCCTCTGGTGAATCAAACCCATTCATGGGAAAGTGAGGTTTTTTCTATGGATTATCAGGCTCTCTATCAAAGCAAGCTGACCACCCCCGAGGAGGCCGCCAAGGCCGTCCAGTCCGGCGACTGGGTGGATTACGGCTGGTGCACCAATACCCCCGAACTGCTGGACCAGGCTCTGGCCGCCCGCTATGAGGAGCTCACCGACGTCAAGCTGCGGGGCGGCATCCTCTTCCACAAGCCCGCCGTCATGGCCGTGCCTGACGTGGCGGAGCACTTTACCTGGAACTCCTGGCATATGTCCGGCGTGGAGCGCAAGATGATTGCCGAGGGCGCCACCTTCTACGCCCCCATCCGCTACTCCGAGCTGCCCCGCTATTACCGGGAAAATGCCGCTCCCATCCATGTGGCCTTCTTCCAGGTGGCCCCCATGGACGCCCACGGCTGGTTCAACTTCGGCCCCAACGCCTCCCACCTGTCCGCCATGCTGGAGCGCACCGAGCTGGTGTTCGTGGAGGTTAACCAGAACATGCCCCGCTGCCTGGGCGGCACCGAGAACGGCATCCACATCTCCCAGGTCACCGGCATCATCGAGGGCAATAATCCCACCATCGGCCAGCTGGGCGGCGGCGGCGAGCCCTCCGAGGTGGACAAGGCCGTGGCCAAGCTCATCGTGGAGCAGATCCCCAACGGCGCCTGCCTCCAGCTGGGCATCGGCGGCATGCCCAACGCGGTGGGCTCCATGATCGCCCAGTCCGACCTGAAGGACCTGGGCGTCCACACCGAGATGTATGTGGACGCTTTCGTGGACATCGCCAAGGCCGGCAAGATCACCGGCGCTCACAAGGCCATCGACAAGGGCCGGCAGGTCTACGCCTTCGGCGCGGGCACCCAAAAGCTCTATGACTACCTCAACGACAACCCCGAGTGCATGTCCGCTCCGGTGGATTACACCAACGACGCCCGCACGGTGGCCCTGCTGGACAACTTCATCTCCATCAACAACGCCGTGGAGCTGGACCTCTTCGGTCAGGTGGCCTCCGAGGCCGCCGGCACCCGCCACATCAGCGGCGCGGGCGGTCAGCTGGACTTCGTCATGGGCGCTTACCTCTCCAAGGGCGGCAAGAGCTTTATCTGCTGCTCCTCCGCCATGAAGGGCAAGGACGGCACCCTCAAGAGCCGCATCCGTCCCACCCTGGCCGAGGGCTCCATCATCACCGACACCCGGGCCAACACCCACTACCTGGTCACCGAGTACGGCATGGTCAACATGAAGGGCGCTTCCACCTGGGAGCGCGCCGAGCGGATCATCTCCATCGCCCACCCCGACTTCCGGGATGAGCTGGTGGCCGAGGCGGAAAAGCTCCACATCTGGAGACGGTCCAACAAGCGCTGATCTTTCCCTCAAAACCGCAAAAGAGCTGGAGACCTGCCGGTCCCCAGCTCTTTTTTATCCGTTCAGCAGCCAGATCCCCAGATTCAGATAGGCCGCGAAGAGCAGCCAGAGGGTATAGGGGATCTGGAGCGCGCCGGCCAGCGGGTCAATCTCCCAAAAACGGGAGGCCATCATGCTCACCAGTGCCAGCAGCAAAAGCAGCCAGAAAAAGGCCGGTCCATAGGCCCCCAGGCGGAAAAACAGAATGGGCCAGGTAAAATTCACCGCCAGCTGGAGGCCGTAGAGCAGCAGGGCCCGCCGGCGGCGCTTCCCGCCGCTCCTTTGCCAGACACGCCAGGCCGAGACGCCCATCAGGGCAAACAGACCCGTCCACACCACCGGAAACACCCAGCCCGGCGGCGACAGCGGCGGCTGCCGGAGCATTCCGTAGCGCTCCATGGTCCCCATGGTACACAGGGCCGAAAGCACGCCGGTCCCCAGGCTGATCCCCTCGCTCACCGCCAGCGTTTTCCACGTTTCGTCCATACGGACACCTCCTGCCGTTTTGCTCAGGATATGAAGGAGTCCTTTCTTTTATACGGACGGGTTTGTGGTTGATTTTTCAAGGCGGCGGCGTTATCATGTTGATACTGCCGCAAGTCCGGCAGAGGAAGGAAATGGACGATGCACAACGAATTGACACAGCAAGATCTGGACATGATGCGCCAGGAGCTTTACGAGCGGCGGGTCAATCTCCGGCCCCAGCTGCTGGAGGCGGTAAAGGAAGCCCGAGCCTTTGGCGATTTGAGTGAAAACTTTGAGTATAAGGCCGCCAAGCAGGAGAAAAACCGCAATGAAAGCCGCATCCGCTACCTGGAGCGGATGATCAAAACGGCGGTGGTCATCGCCGACCACTCCTCCAGCGACACCGTGGGCCTCTATGACAAGGTCACCTGCTATCTGGAGGAGGACGACGAGACCGAGGTCTATCAAGTGGTCACCACCATGCGGCAGGACGCCCTGCACGGCCTGGTGAGCCGGGAGGCTCCCCTGGGCAAGGCTCTGCTGGGCAAGCGGGTGGGCGACCGGGTCCACATTCAGGTCAATGAGCGGTACGGCTATGACCTGGTTATCCAGGCCATCGAAAAGGGCAGCGACGACGGCTCCATTCCGCTGAACTCTTTTTGATAAACAAAAACGCATCGTAGAATTTTCCTTTTTTCTACGATGCGTTTTTTCTTTTTACAGAAGCTGAAAGTCCACCGTCTCCACGGTACGCTCCATCTCGTCGCTGTCCAGGCCGCGGCCGTCCACCGTCATCTCCCCCAGCTGATTGTCGTAGGGGTCGAAACGCCAAGCCGGGTCAGGCGGGGTCAGCGGCGCGTAGCAGGCCCGGTTGGCCACCATGCGCCACGGGTCCAGGCTGCCGAAATAGTGCCTTCTGCGCCCCTCCTCTCCCCGCCGCCGGGCGGAGGAGCCGAAGGAGCAGTCCGCCCACAGCCAGCCGTGGGGGGCGATGTAAAACCGTGCCCAGTCGTGACAGCCCGCATGGTCCGGCTGGACCGCCAGACCGCTCTCCCACTGGGCGGGGATGCCGGAAATGCGGCACAGGGCGATGAACAGCAGGGCCATTACGCCGCAGTCTCCCCGCAGCTCCCGGGCGCAGGCGTCGGCGATGGGCTCCAGCTGAAGATAGGCGGGCTGATAGCGATAATCCACCGCGCCGGTCACATAGTCGTAAATGGCCGCCGCCTTTTCCACCGGACCGTTACAGTGCTCCGTCAGCCGTGCCGCCAGCGCCCGGAGATAGGGGGTGAAGGCCAGATGGGGCGGCTCTTCACCGGTGTCAAAGGCCGGCTGTACCGGGTCGGGTACGATGGTGCGGGGATCGGTCCACCGCGCCTCATAGACATAGCGGTATTGGACAAAAAAGCACTCCTCCTGCCGGGTATTCCACCAGATGGTGCGCTGGGGCGCGTCCAGAGGGGCGCAAATGCCCCCTTCCGTGGCGGAGAGGATCTCTATCCCGCTCTGCTGCGGACAGGCCGCCGGGATGGGCAGCCAGGCCTGGACCGCTTTTCCTTTGGCGGCGGCTTTGGGCCGGATTGAGGCCCGCAGGGTGATCCGCGCCCGGACAACGCCCCTTCCTTCCATTTCCGCCAAAAGCGCGTCCCGCCGGGCCGTATCCTCCGGCGGCTGGGGACGCAGGCCGGGGGCCTCTCCGGGGTAGAGCCGCAGACTGCCCAAAAAGGCGCTGTGGACGTGCATTTCCCCGTCGATATACCGCCAATCGATCCGTCCACCGTCCACCAGGGCGTCAAATTGCGCCTCGGTCATGTCCGGCCACTCCGCCCGCATCTGGGCGATGGCCTCCCCTCTGGTATAGGGATAGCTTTTGGGCAGACGCTCTAAGCGTATCCGCTCCGCCAGCAGCCGGTCCCTCAGCTCCGGCCGGTCCGCCCGGTTCAGCGCCCTTTCGATGAGGCGAAGGGCGCCGGCGATATCTCCCACGGCCTTCCGGCGGGCAATGTCCCCCGGCAGCGGAAGAATCAGCGCAGCCAGCGCCTCATTTTCTCCCCGCATGCCGCTCCAGGGACCCTTATCCATGACAACTTCCGTTTCCGGCGCAGCCCTGGTGGTCCTCCCCGCAGGTATGGCCTTCCTCGTGGTGGTGGGCGCACTGAGTGTCGGGATCATAATCCAGATGCCCGGCCAGCAGGGCCGCCACCTGGGCGTCGGCGTCGCCGCATACCCCCGGATAGAGGGTGATCCCGGCCTCCGCCAGCGCCATACGGGCGCCGCCGCCGATCCCGCCGCAGATCAGGGTATCCACGCCCTGACGCTGCAAAAAGCCAGCCAGCGCGCCGTGGCCGCTGCCGCCGGCATCCGCCACCCGGGCGGAAATCACCTTGCCCTCCGCGACCTCGTAGAGCTTGAACTGTCCGCAGTGCCCAAAATGCTGGAACACCTGACCGTTTTCGTATGTAACCGCGATTTTCATAGCTTTGCCTCCATACAAACGCTTGGCGGATGGCCGAGGCCCGCCGCCCTTGAGATACCTTCATTGTAGTCACATTGCCCCCGGAAGTCAACCGTCCTCCCCGGTCTGTGGGACAACGGGGCGCGCATACATTCAAATGGAATTCCATATCGAACGGAGGGAACGTGGATGAAATTGATTTTGGTGCGCCGTAAGCTTCTCGCTGTCCTGGCCTGCCTGGCCGCCGGAGCGCTGATGTTTGCTCTGGTCAACCATCCCGCCATTCTGGGCGCTTCCGCCGCCGCCCGTCAGCTCCCCATCTACTGCGTCCAGCGGGATCAGAAGATGATCTCCATTTCTTTCGACGCCGCCTGGGGGAATGAGGATACCCAGCAGCTCATCGACATTCTGGAACAGTACCAGGTCAAGGCCACTTTCTTTGTGGTGGGTCAATGGGTGGACAAATACCCCGAATCGGTCAAGGCCCTGGCCGACGCCGGACACGAGGTCATGAACCATTCCGACACCCACCCCCATATGAACCAGATGTCCCGCGAGGAACTCATCGCCGACGTGGAAGCCTGCAACGACAAAATCGAGGCCGTCACCGGCATACGCCCTACCCTGATCCGCCCGCCCTACGGCGAATACAACGATACCGTAATCTCCGCCATCCGCTCCATTGGTATGGAGCCCATCCAGTGGGATGTGGACAGCCTGGACTGGAAAGACCTCTCCGCCGGCGAGATTACCCAGCGGGTCACTTCCAAAGTACAGCCCGGCTCCATCGTCCTCTTCCATAACGCCGCTCTCCACACGCCCGAGGCTCTGCCCACCATCCTCGAGACGCTTTTACAGCAGGGTTACACCTTTGTGCCCATCTCCCAGCTCCTCCTCCAGGGAGATTACACCATCGACCACACCGGCCGCCAGTGTCCCGCAGAGTGAGCGCCTGCGCCGTTCCTTTTGCCAAAAAATAAAAACCGGCGTCTCTCCACTGCCGCGACAGTGGAGAGACGCCATGCTCTGCCTTTTTCAGCCGTTGGTTACTCCGGTCTCCCTGCGGCATATCGTCTCATTGACCGGCATAGGATGTCCGGAAAGCGTGTACTGTTAACGCAGACTTGATGGTTTGACTCTAATTCCAGTATCGGATCGCGCTTTCCGGCACACCATCAAACATTCCGTACATATCCACTACCTGCGAGATGTCAAACCCACTCACATCCAGTTCCGTCAGATTAGAACAGCGATAAAACATCGCCAGCATACCCGTCACTTTTGAAGTATCAAAAGAACTCAGATCCATCTTTGTGACATTTTCCGTGTCAAATGCGCCGTTAAAATATATCCCCGTCACATTCCGATAGCCTCTGAACAGATAAGACGCGTCTTGCGGTGCGGAAACACCGCCTTCCGCCGCTATAAAGAGGTCATAGTAACCCACGCCGTTCTGCTCCCACCAGGCCACCACAGAGCCGTCCTGGTTTTGGGATACGTCCCTCACATGATTGGGGGCACTATTCAGATTGTCCAGGAAGGTGACCGTCCCAATTTCTTCCCTTCTTAGCTCCGTGCCAAACACCGGGGCTGTATAGGCGTCATCGCCATTGGTAACCTCACAGGGATCAGACATCAATACGAGCCTGTCGAAAAAGCCCAGCTTTCGCTGGACTTTTTCGACAGGCTCAGTCCTTCGCATTTTTGAGATCGTGCTGTGGAGAAAAATCACGCCGTCCGCCCAAACTCATATTGATCACGTCTACGTCATTGGCAATGGCCGCTTTGAGTCCCTGTATAACGCTGGAATCTGTTCCCTTACCATTTTCGCCTAAAACGCGCACCGGAAAAACAGAAACATCCAGTCCCCTGGTGCAGTCAAGGATCGTACCGGCCACATGGGTGCCATATCCGGCCATGTCATTCCATCCGTTCCCGCTTGAGTCGAACATATCTAACCCTTCCAGGATACGGCCCTGGGTTTCATTGCAAGGTTCCACGCCGGAATCCAGCACGGCCACAGTGACCGGCTCGGTTTGCTGCCCTGCGACCCAGCTGGACATTCGATCCAGTCCCAAATATTCTACGCCCCAACTATAATAGACCATTCCGGTAGACGGCGATGTGTATGGTGTCCCGTATGCCGTCTGGGCCGCTATGGCATTCTGTGAGATGGACTGATATTTATCCATACTCGCGCATACCACGCCATCCATTTCTTCGACGGCCACAAGGCATTGCTGGGCGTCCTCCTCCGTTTGAAACTGAACAATCAGATAATTGTCCTCATCGGCAATGACCTCCGCGGCCGGAAACGCACTTAGATCAAGCTCATCTCCCTCAAATTGAATCAGCAGCCGTTTGGTGCTGTTTACACCGCTGACGACCAGCTCGTCGTCATACTGCTGGATCATGTTGTTTAACGCCTCATTGGTTTCCGTCAGCGTAACCGTCCAGGTCAATTTGGTATCTTTATGTACCAGAATATTCCGCGGAGCCGTACGCTGCAAGACACGGACGCCCACTACCACAAGCACAATTGCCGCCACCGCCGCAACGGCTCCGAGTAGAATAAGGAGTTTCTGTTTCCAGCCCGGTCCCTTTCTCCCCTGATAGGTTCCATTTACCAGCTTCCCACCAGACAGCCTGGCCATCTGTGTTGCAATCATTCCGGGTACTATATGCGGATTCTTCTCCTGGGATGGCTTCTTACCTTGGGTAGGGACAGGCTCCACACGGGGAGACATTTCCCAAGCGTTGGATTTTTTTCATGACTCCTCTCGCCGCATTCCAGCATGGTATAAGCGGCGCCCAGAAGCAGACAAATAAAAAGTGCTGCAAGATAAGGATTTCCTCCCGTCAAGGAGAGCGCTATTGCCGCCGCCAGACCTCTGAGCAAAGCAGATACCGCGCCGGCCAGGGTGATACGCCCAAAATAGCCAATATGGAAGAGAACGGCGCATACCATGACCGTCAGCAGACGGATTAGAAACAGATAGATGGAAAGTTGTTCCCAACCGGCCAGCAGCATCACCGCAGGAGACGTTCCGGCAGCCGTCTGGGCAAACAGGAAGAGCGCCTGTCCGCCACAACCCACCGCAAAAATTGCCACGCCAGAAATCAGACCTGCCGCCAGCCACTTTGACCCCTGCTGCATACGGTATCGTTTATTTACGAGAAGCGAGAGCTGTACTCCAAGAAATCCACCGCAAAAAATGAGGAGAAAAAGAGCCCCGCTCCACAAAATATATGTCCAGGTATCATTGCACTTGCCCAGCAGCAATGCGGCAAGAAATCCTCCGATGCCGGCTCCCACGAGGGAAAAGAACCAACTCAGCAGGCCAAACTGTTTACGCATCATATTTCCTCCTTTCGTTTACTTCCGCTTCTGGAAACCTACGCAGCCGTTTTGCTGAAGCATCTTCTGTAACATCTTCATTTGCTTTCTCTTGGCGATCTGATGCGCCAGAAATTCAAAGCCTGCACCAATCAAAATCCCAATCCCAAGGATCACGGCCAACACGACAACGCCTTCCAGGCTGAATTCTGACAGCAACAGGCCAATGCCCAGCATTATTACGCCCCACGACAGCAAGCTGCCCGTAAACGAAACAACCGTTGCTAATTTTGAGTACTTATAACACGTAAATTCTATCCTCGCCATTCTAATCCCTCTCTCTGTCTATTGGCCCGCACGTCCAGCCGGAATCCATCCGGTTTTCCCGCCGGGCAGGTCTGCCTGCTCTTGCTATGCTTGAAGTATACTCCTTCGCAACCTTCCTTCTTATATTCTTTTTCCTCTCATCAAAATCTGTGGATACTCCTCCTATTTATAGAAAATATTAGACAAACGGATTATAGCATTTTCTCTTTTCGCCTTGTTCCCAAAGAATTCGGGATTTTGTATTGCTCTTGTTTTCTCCACGATTTCGTGCTATACTGGGCGAGGTTTGAGGAATGCGGCGAAAGGGGGAGCGCCCTGGCGCCACGCTCAGAATATGGATGACAAAAACCAGATTGCGAGGGAGCCTGTGTTCCAGGCTGAGAGGGTCCCAGAGAGGGCCGACCGTACCCGCTTCCCCCTGCGGAAGCGGGCCATCAGCATCTGCGGAAAAGTCATGGCGGGTATGTGCTGATGCTGCGCATACCCCTTTTCTTTTGCGCGGATCTATTTGATTGGAGGTTATTCCCATGAAACGAAAGCTCCCCGCGCTCCTGCTCACCCTGGCCCTCTGCTCCGGTCTGCTGACCGGCTGCGGCTCCGGCGAGACCGCCCAGTCCGCCCAGTCCGCCCAGCCCTCCTCCGGCGTCCAGAGGGTGGAATCCTTGAAGATTGCCTTCTCTCCCTATGCCGACGCCGATCTTATTTCGGAGTCCACCCAGCCGCTGGAAGCCATGCTGCAGGAAAAGCTGCTGGAAAAGGGCTACGACGTGGAAGAGATCGACATGACGGTGGGCACCAGCTACACCGCCGTGGGCGAGGCCCTCAGCGCCGGCAGCGCTGACCTGGGCTTTATTTCGGGCGGCAACTACGTCCTGTTCTCCGACGACTGCGACGTGCTCCTCACCGCCCTGCGCTACGCCATCAATAAGGACTCGGAAAATCCCGCCGACTGGAACGACGGGACCATTGAGGAAAATACCGACGAGATGAGCACCTATTACCGCTGCATCCTCCTGGCCGGCCCCACCGAAAAGGGACAGGCGCTCTTGGACAAGGTCAACAGCGGCCAGGAACTCACCTGGGACGACCTCAACAGCGCCACCTGGGCGGTGCTGAACCCCACCTCCGCTTCCGGCTATATCTACCCCTGTCTCTGGCTCCAGGAGCACTACGGCAAGGGGATCAGCGACCTGGACAACGTGGTGGAGTGTGACTCCCACACCACCTCCGTGGCCCGGCTGGCCGCCGGTCAGGTGGACGTGATGGTCTCCTACGGACATATCCGCATCAAAAACGCCCCCATTTGGGAGTCCGATTTCGGCGGTACCGCGCCTATGGTGGAGCAGACCGGCGTCATCGGCGTCACCGACGGGATCTATAACGATATGATCGCGTACAGCAAGACCTCCGAAACCATGGCGGACGCGGATTTCCGCACAGCGGTGGGCGAGGCCTTCATCGAACTGGCCCAGACGGAGGAGGGCCAGGAGATCTTCGGCGTATTCAGCCAGGTGGGCTACGACTGGGGCAAGGATTCCGACTACGACGGCGAGCGGGACGCCCAAGCCCTCCTGAAATCCATGGAACAGTAAGCCGCCGGGAGGAGTCTCATGCTGCAAGTCAGCCTTTTGTCAAAAAGCTTTCCCCGCGTCCCCCAGGTCCTGCATGAGGTCAGCTTCACCCTGCGGGACGGAGAATTTCTCTCCGTCATCGGTCCCTCCGGCGCCGGCAAGACCACTCTCTTCCGCATCCTCAACGGGATGGAGCGCTGCGACAGCGGTCAGGTCCTCTATGGGAGCGTCCCCTTCCAATCGGCCGTCGGACAGCAAAAGCGGGCGGTCCAGCGCACCATCGGCACCATCTATCAGGATTTTTGCCTGGTGGAAAACAGCACCGCCATGCAAAACGTCCTCAACGCCTGTCTGCCGGAGCTCTCGCTGGCCGCCGTTTTGCTGGGGCGCTTCGGTCCGGCGCGGATGCGGAAGGCAGCCGCCATTCTGCGGGAGGTGGGGCTGGAGGACAAGCTGGAGGAGCCGGTCAAGCGGCTCTCCGGCGGACAAAAGCAGCGGGTGGCCATTGCCCGGGCGCTGATGCGCGATCCCTCCGTTCTGCTGGCTGACGAGCCGGTGGCCTCTCTGGACCCGGTCACCGGGCGGCAGATTCTGGACCTGCTCAAGGAGGTCCAGCGGTCCCGCGGCGTAAGCGTACTGATGAACAGCCACAATCTGGAGCTGTCGCTGGCCTATTCCGACCACATCATCGGCCTTCACCGGGGCCGCGTGGTCTTTGACGGCCCGCCGGACGCGGTGACCGACGCGGTTTTGGCACGCATTTACGGACAAGCCGGGGTGGAACCATGAAGCGACGCCGCATTTCCCTTCTGGTGTTCCTCCTGTGTGCGGCGGTCTTTTTGGCGGCGGCCTGGCTGACGAGCTGCGACCTGGGTCTGATGTGGTCCCGCCGGGCGCACTTGACGGACATCGCCCTAAAATTGTTTCCACCGGACTGGAGCTTTGCCCAGAAGGTTTTCCCCCTGCTGTGGGCTACGGTGCAGATGTCGGTCACCGGCACGGTCCTGGGCGCCGCCCTGGCCCTCCCCGCGGCCCTGGTCTGCGCCCGGCCGCTGCCCGGTTTTCCGCCGGTCAAACAGGTCCTGCGCTTTCTCGTCCAGGTGCTGCGCTCCTTTCCCGCCCTGATTCTGGCCCTTCTGGCCACCTTCTTCCTGGGCATCGGTTCCTTTGCCGGAACCGCCGCGCTCACCGTCTATACCTTCGCCATTATGACCCGCCTTACCTATGAGGACATAGAGCACGCCCCCCTGGGCCCCTATTACGCCCTCCGCGCCATGGGAAGCCCCTCCCTCCACGCCTTTTTCCGCGCCGTCTTTCCCGAAATTCTCCCTTCCTATCTCACCAACACCCTCTATTTGCTGGAGAGCAACGTGCGCCACAGCGCCATTTTGGGCTATGTGGGCGCGGGCGGCATCGGCCTTTTGCTCAATGAAAAGGTCTCGTGGCGGGAATACGACAAGGTAGGCATGATCCTCCTGCTCCTCTTCGTCACCGTCGCCCTGATGGAAGCCCTCAGCCGCTTTCTGACCCGTCTGGTACAGGGAGAGACCGCCATCGGCCGGCTGGGAAAGCGGCTTTTGCTGGGGACTGCCGCGTTCCTTTTCCTCCTTTGTACCCTGACCCTGCCGCCGCCGGACCTGTCCCGCACCAGTTTGCAGATGGTCCATACTCTTTTTACCGGCATTCTCCACCCCGACTGGTCTCTCTTCTTCCGGATGGACCGCAGCGGCGTGGGCTATCTGCTGCTGGAAACGGCGGCCATCTCCTTTGTGGGGACCTGTGTGGGAATGGTCTTTGCCGTCCCGCTGTCCTTTCTCAGCAGCAGCCGCTTTTTTCCCGCCCCTGTGGCGTGGACCTTCCGCACCATCATTACCGCCATCCGCTCTGTCCCCTTCCTGATCTATGGTCTGATCCTGATTCGGGTCTGCGGTCCCGGCGCCTTTACGGGGGTGCTCACTTTGGCGGTGTGCAGCGTGGGACTCCTCTGCAAACGCTTTTCCGAGGCCATCGACGTCCTAGACCTGCGGCCTTCCCAGGCGTTGGAGGCCATGGGCGCGTCGAGCATGGCCCGTATCCGCTATGCCGCCCTGCCCCAGCTGGCCCCGCCCTTCTGCTCGGCTCTGCTCTACCGCTTCGATGTGAACATCCGGGAGGCCTCGGTGCTGGGACTGGCCGCCGCGGGCGGCATCGGCGCGCCGCTCATCTTCGCCATGAATCAGTACGCCTGGAATGAAGTGGGCGCTTTGGCGCTGGGTATGATTCTGCTGGCCTGGCTGGTGGACCTTCTCTCCGCCGCCTGCCGCCGGCTGCTTCGGTAGCATCCTCCGCAGCATAAGACCCGGGAGGCTTTCGTTCCGCCTCCCGGGTCTTTTCGTCACTTCAGATTTTTCTCTAAAAAATCCACCATTTTATCATAAAAATCCACGCAATATCCATGTTTTCGCCCCAGAAAGCACAGGTACTCCTTGGGCTCGGGCAGCTTGGCGCAGAGCGCCTCCACCCATTTGGGCGGGCACTCGGCGTCCTTCTCCCCCGCCGCCACCAGGGTGGGGCAGTCCAGCCGGGCGGCGCAGCACATGGGATCGGCCACACGGAGCCGTTTCGCCGCCTGCTCGTAGGAGAGGATAGGCTGACAATACCCCTGGGCCGCAAAGGAGATCACCTCCTCCAGCCGCTCCGACGAAAACCCGATGAGAAAGGGCTGGTCGGCGCACACCGCCCGGCACCGGTCCTGATAAAGCCCGCCCAGCACCACACTCAGACCGCCACCCTGGCTGGTCCCGCAAAAGGCCAGCGACCGGACGCCGGCTCCCTCCGCCTCTCCCGCCCATCGAATGGCGGTCATGGCGTCTAAGAGCCATTCCTCATAGGTGTCCGCCCCGCCAAACACGGTATCATAGAGCACCGGCCAGGCCCCCCGGCGTAAGAGGCCCTCGTCCGGCCCGTCCGGGGTGTCATAGCCCAGCGGGGAGAGGACCAGCACATGGCAGAGCTCGGTCAGCGCCTCTGGATAGGCGTACAGCTCCGCCCGATAGCCGGGGCTGACCACCAGCAATGGGCTGTCCCTCCTCCGTGCGGGGGCGAACCAGTTCCAAAAGGGCCGGCGTCCCTGCCGGCAAAGTGACACATAGTATCCCTGGGCTTGGGGAGAACGCTCCGGATAGACCGGCGGCGGACTGCCCACCCGGCGGCCTTTTTCCCAATATATCTCCCGCTCCGCCCGCCGCCGGAGTTCTTTGATCCGCGCTTCCATCTTCCCGTTCCCCTTTCCGGACTGTATTTTCTGGATTAAGTATACAAAATTTCAAGGAAAACGTAAAGAGAAAACCCCTAGAAACAAAACAGGGCGCGATACCCGCGGGTATCGCGCCCTGGCGTCTGAACTCAGCCCATCTGACTGAACCGATAGAGCATCTGAGCTACCTCCACCCGGGACGCGCCGCCCTGGGGATCCAACTCGTTGTTCTCTTTTCCGGAAAGAATGCCGTTGGCCACTGCCCAGCGGACGCCCTCCGTCGCCCAGCCGGATACCTGCCCGGCGTCGGCAAAGGTCAGCGTGCCCTCGGCAGGGGCTCCGCCGGCGTAGCGGTAGAGCATGACCGCCACCTGCTCCCGGGTAATGCCGGTTTCCGGATGGGTGCCGTCAGAAATGCCCTTCCGGACCGCCCATTCCATGCCCTCGGCATACCAGGGCGTGCTGCCGCTGGTGTCCACGCCGTCCATACGGGCCAGCACCGTCATCAGCATTCCTCTGGTGGTGGGCGCATTGGGCGCAAAGGTGGTGGCGCTGGTCCCCTGGAACAGTCCCTTCCCCACCACATAGTTGATGGCGTCTCTCCCCCAATGGTCCTCCGCCACGTCCGTAAAGGCCGGCAGACCGCCCAAAGGCGTCTCGCCCTCGGAAATGTTCGTCTCTTCGATAAAGGAGGCCGAGACCTTCACGGTCGTGTCCGGCATGGTAAAGGTATAGCGGCCATCCTCCGACCGAACCTCCACCTCGCTGCCGCCGCTCGTCCGGACGGCAAGCGTCTCCAGCGCATAGCCCGGCAGCGGCGTAACGGTCAGTGTGATCTTGGTGTGCTCCGGCGCGCGGTCCTGATCGGCCGTCACCGTTCCGCCCTCCATATCCGCGATTTGGATGCTGTGCCGGAGGACCGCACTGCCTCCCGTGCCGGAACCGCCGCTCGAACCACCGCTGCCGCCGCCGGAAGGCGCTTCCTCCCGCCACGCGGCGGTCACGGTGACGCTGTGGTCCGGCATGATAAAGCTGGCTGTTTGTTCACCGGCGTTGGAGAGGGCCACCTCCTCCGAGGTCCAGCCGTCAAACCGGTAACCGCTGCGTGTGCCGGCGTCAATGGTGACCTCCGTTCCGGCGGCATAGCTGCCCGCGCCGGAAGCGCCGTCTCCTGTCTCAAGCAGGGTGACCGCGTACTGTTCCTGCGTCCAGTGGGCATAAACCGTGATGTCGGCGTCAAATACGGTCTCCTCCGTCACCTGACTGCCGCCCTCCGGCTGGGTATACCAGCCCTGGAAACGGTAGCCCTCCCGCACCGGGACAGGCAGCGCCTCCAGACGGCCTTCCCCGTCGGTCACCGTCCACGCCTCCTCCACGGCACCGCCGTTGGCGTCCCAGGTCACGGTATAGACCGGCAGCGCCTCCTCCCGGTACATCCGCCAGAGCTGGGTGGCATAGAAGGGATTGGCCGTACCGATGTAGATCCCTTCATCGGTGGACTCCATGCCTCTCAGGCCGTGGTTATAGGGGTCGCCGAAGCCGTCGTCGGTAATGACGTCAAAATTGACGCCGTCGTTGGATACCAGCAGGTCAAAGCCCCGCTCACACTGCCGGGCATAGTAATTGACCCCAAAGTAATAGACAAAATTCTTCAGGTCCCGGCTGTACATCACCGTGTCCAGCCGCTCCAGGAAGTTTTTCACCTTATCTCGGATAAGGGTGATAAAATCACCCCGGGACAGGGTGACGGCGGCGGTAAGGGACGCCGTCCCATCCTGTTCTTCCGCCGCTCCATCCGGCAGAAGGGTGACCTCCTGCCCGTCCGCCGAGAGGGCGATGGCAGGCGTCTCTCCCTGGGTCAGCGGGTCCAGCAGACCCTCCTCTCCGGCGGCGGAACGGGCGGATCTCCCGTCGCTCTCTCCCAGCAGCAGGTCCATCACCTGGCGGAACCGTCCGTAATCCTCCATCAGCGCCTCATAATAGGGCACCGGATTTTCCGTGCTGGCCTCGTCGGCAACCCCGGCCAGCAGCTGGAAAAAGTCCAGCAGCTCTTCATCGGTGAGAAGATGCTTCGCGGCAGAGGTGATGATCTCCCGTACCAGGGGGTCCATATCCTCTCCCAGCGCCAGATCCAGGGCCGTGCGCAGGTGCTCCACCCGCTGAAGGATATCCTCCCGGTCCATATTGGCCACCTGTCCGTCGGTCAGCTGGGTGAACATATAGGTCAGGGTGGAGGTATCATAAGTACCCACATAAAGCTCTCCGTCGTGGACCTCATAGCGCCAGACATACTGGTTGGAGTGACTGCCCAGTCCGGCCCCCAGATTGCCGATGGGGCCGTCGGGGAATTCCGGGTTGTCGTCCTTTCCGGCCACCATCTCAAAGCGTTCCCCGGCGTCCATCCGGTACAGGTAGATGGAGTGGTCCAGGTCACGGTAGAGGGGCTCAAAGTTGCCGCTGGCAGGCACCGCCGCCAGGTCCAGCATGGGGTCGTTGTAGGTGCCCAGATAGAGATGATCCTCATAGACCCACAGGTTGCAGGCCATGGAATAATTGATGCCAAAGCCGAAGGGCAAAACGGCCTCGGGATTGCCGCCGGCCAGCTGCGTCCAGACAAAATCGCCGTCTGCCTGCTTTTCGCCCCGGTAGAGGGCAAAGCCCTGCTTGTTGGTGACGCCGTCCACGGTGCGGTCGGTGACTACGGTGACATACAGCTTTCCGTGAAAAGGAATGATATCCCAGATGCCGCCGCCGTTGAGTCCGTCCGTATTGTAAATGGCGGGCAGGTTGTCGAAGTCCTCCTGGTCGCCGATGACCCGCCACTCCTCCGCCGGCTTGCTGGGGTCGTCGGTGGCCACGATCAGACCGCCCGGCGTTCCCTCGCCGTCGTAGTTGTCACTGGTGTAGCACATAATCAGTTCGCCGTCAAAGACCGTCAGGCCGTGGACACCGTTGGCGATGTTTTTGGCTGCGGCGGTGAAGTTCGTATTGTGATAGGCGATGCGGGCCTGATTGGTGGCCGGGTCGATCTCCACCAGGGTCATGGTGGGGTTGCCCATGCCCACGAAATAGAGCTTGTCGTGGAACTCACACACCATCCGGTAGCCGGAGAGATAATTTTTGATGGCCATGCTGGGGCTGTATCCGGGGAAGATGTCGGGATAGTCCTGCCAGACCTCCCGCTCACAAAACAGCTCCGTCACCGCTCCCGTCTCCTTGTGGACCGCCATAATGACGGGACGCCACTGGTCGATTTTGCTGGTGTCGAATTTGTCGCTGCCAAAGGCCACCTGTACCACTTCCTGAGAAATGGCGGAGGCCTGGCTGTCGGTAAAGATCCGGTTGCCCTCTCCGTCCTTCATGGCCTTCAGGGCGTTCATGACATTGTTGTGGTAGATGTAAAACGTGGAATTATAGCAGGTGCCGATGTAAATATAATCGCCGTACTCGATCATGGACCAGGTGTAGCTCTGCCCTCGGTCCTGCTCCTCCAGGATGCTGTCCAGCTCGCCGCTGCCGGCCGTAGGGTGGGAGATCTTTTCGATGGTATACCCGCCCTGGCTGTACACGCCCTGCTCCTTTGGGATATAGCCGATCTTTCCCGCCTCATCTCTGACCACTTCTCCCGGGGCCGCGGCGGCGCTGACGGTCATGCTCAGGCACAGCGCGCCGGAAAGCAGCGCACCCAGGGTCTTTTGCAACCAGTGTTTTTTCATAAGATCCCTTCCTTCTCTCAATTTCTCTCTTTTCAAACCGCGGTCCGTCCGCTCCCACGGCTCCGTCAGCCTGAAAGAATGCTTTCAGTATACCATAGCCGCTTTGCTTTTACAAGGCGTATTCCATCTCTTCCACCTCCCAAATTCCCTGTGACTGGGCAAAAAAGATCCCATGGAGCGAGTTTCACTCCATGGGATCGCACTCAAAGCTTATGTCCCTCGGCAACCTGACGGACGGCGGCCAAAATGCCCTCCAGGTCCATGCCGATGGAGGCGGACACCGCGGCCACGATGGCCCCTTCCACCACCGGCCCGTCGGCCAGACGCACTTTCACGCCGTCCACCGCCTCCACAACCATCTCGGCGGTCATCAGCGCGCTGCCCACATCGAAGAGGATCACCACGCCGTCCGGCGAGGAGACCGACTCCACCGCCTCCAAAATGCGCTGGAAATCGGTGCCGATGCCTCCGTCCGGCAATCCGCCCGCCGCGGCCACGGGAACCTGTCCCGCCATTTGCAGCGCCAGTTCCCGGGCCCCCTCGGCTACCTTTTCACTGTGGGATACGATTACTACTCCAACCATGTATTTCCTCCTCAGGCCCAGTGCTTAGCGATGACGGACAGCAGCAGCGTAAAGGAGGTGGCGCCGGGGTCCTGATGGCCCAGGCTCCGCTCACCCAGATAGCTGGCCCGTCCCTTTGTGGCCACCATGTCCTTGGTCCGCTCCACACCTGCCTGGGCGGCGGCCAGACCGGCGGCCAGCACCGCTCCCGTGGGCGCGCCTTTGGCCTCTTCCATGGCCTCCAGCGCCGGCACCATGGCGTCCAGCATGGTCTGCTCGCCGGTAGTGGATTTGCCCCGCAGCTTGACCCCCGCCACGGCGGCGGACAGCATAGCCAAAAAGTCGTCCAGCCCCACCTCCTGTTTGCCGTTGACCGCCACGGCGGCCTTCATGAAAGCGGTACCATACAGCGGGCCGGACGCGCCGCCCACGGTGGAGACCAAGGTCATACCCACCGTTTTGAGCACCGTGCCCACGTCCTTTTCCGCCAGGCCGGGCAGCTTCTCGCTGACCGCCTGAAAGCCCCTGGCCAGATTGATCCCGTGGTCGCTGTCCCCAATGGGCATATCCAGCTGGGTGAGATAGTCCTTATTTTCCTGAATGATGACGTTCATCTCCTCCAGCAGGGAGATGACATCGGCGGTATTTGCCATGGTTTTCCTCCTTTGGTCAGGCTTTGTAGGCCGGGGTATCGGCGGGCGCGTCCAGCAGGGCCCTGAGCTCATCATCCAGCCGCAGCAGGCTGATGGAAAAGCCCGCCATCTCCAGCGAGGTCATGTAATTGCCCACCAGGGTCTTATAAACCTTGATGCCCTTTTCGGCCAGCACGTCGGCCACCCGGTTGTTGATGATGTAGAGCTCCATCAGGGGCGTTGCGCCGGCGCCGTTGACCAGCACCGCCACCTCATGGCCGGTATAGTCGATGTCGGCCAGGATCTTGCCCAACAGATGGTCGGTGATGTCGTTGGCACTCATGATCTTTTCCTTGTGGGTGCCCGGCTCGCCGTGGATGCCGATGCCCACCTCCATCTCGTCCTCGCCGATCTCAAAGCCGGGCTTGCCGGCGGCGGGGACCGTACAGGGGCTCAGCGCCGCGCCCATGGTGCGCACGTTGTCCACCACCTTCTGGGCCACCGCCTGGACCTCTTCCAGCGAAGCGCCCTGCTCCGCCTTGGCGCCGGCAATCTTATGGACAAAAATCGTGCCCGCCACCCCGCGTCGGCCGGTGGTGTAGAGGGAATCCTGCACCGCCACGTCGTCGTTGGTCACCACGGTCATGCACTTGATGCCGTCCATCTCCGCCATCTCGGCCGCCATTTCAAAGTTCATGATGTCGCCGGTATAGTTCTTGACCACCAGCAACACGCCGGCGGGGGTGGCCACCTCCCGGATGGCGGCCTCCACCTGGTCGGGAGTGGGCGAGGTGAACACCGCGCCGGCCACGGCGGCATCCAGCATGCCCGTGCCCACAAAGCCGCCGTGGGCGGGTTCGTGGCCGGAGCCGCCGCCCGACACCAGCGCCACCTTGTCTGTCTTGGGCTGGGCCCGGACCAGCACATTATAATCGGGGAGCTTTTTCAGATACTGCGGATGGGCCTTTGCGATACCCTGGAGCATTTCCAGTTCCACACGCTCCACCTGGTTGAGCAGCTTTTTCATCGCGGGATCTCCTCCTTTTTTGTCGTTCGTATCTTGCGGCCAAAGCGCCATTCGGACCGCCTTTTCTTGTACATTCTATCATATCAATTTTCCGGATACAACATTGAAATTGTAGGAAACGTAAATTATAATGGTATTTGTCGAAAGGCTGCCCGATGCAGCCGCGTGGTTTTTCTACATCTTGTAAGGAGGTACAATTTATGTACGCCAAAGAGGTTGTTGTCACCAACGCCAGCGGGCTGCACGCCCGTCCCGCCGCAGATCTGGTCAAGTTCTGTGCTTCCTTTTCCTGCAAACTCACCATCACCGGCGGACGGGGTCCGGTGGACCCCAAGAGTATCTTTTCCATGATGTCCGCCGCCATCAAACCCGGTACCACCCTCACCGTCACCGGCGAGGGGGAGGACGAGGAAACGGCGGTGGAGGCGGTATGCGCCTTCATCGCGGCGCTGGAGGAATGAATATGACCGACCGGATCACCGGTATCGCCGCCTGCGGCGGCTGTGCCATGGCGCCCGCCTTTCTATATCGTCCCACGGCATTGCCCGATCCGGCGGAGCGGCGGAGCGGAGACCAGACCGTGGAGCAGGCCCAGGCCCTGGTGGACCAGGCCGCCCTGGCGGTGGATCAGGCCCTGGCCCTGGCGGCCTCCCGCGCCAACCGGGAGGGGCAGCAGATTTTGGAGATGCACCGTGTCATGCTGGCCGACGCCATGTTCCGTGGCGGCATCGCCCAGGCGCTGGAGGAGGGCTGGTCCCCGGGCGCCGCGGTGGTCCGTTCCACCCAAGCCCTGGTGGACATGCTCCTGGCCCTGGACGACCCCATGTTTACCATGCGGATACCGGATACCAGAGAAATCGGCGCCCGGCTGTGCTGCCAGCTGGCCGGAAGGACCTACCCCGACCTCTCCTGCCTGGAACACCCCGTCATCCTCATGGGAGAGGATCTCCCCCCTTCCCTCCTCACCGGCGAAAACGCCCCAAAAGTAGCCGGCGTGGTCATGGGCGGAGGCAACCGCACCTGTCACGCCGCCATTCTCTGCGCCGCCCTGGGCGTGCCTGCCCTGATGGGCGCGGCGGGCTGGGATACGGCCAAGGCGGGAGACCTGGTTTATGTGGACGGCGACGCCGGCGAGGCGGCGGTGGTCCCGCCGGAAGCGGCGTCCCGCTATACTGCTCTGCTCACCGCCCATCAGGCCGAGCAGGCGCTCCTCCTCCCTTATTTGGACGCCCCCACCCGCACCGCAGACGGGGAGACCATCGGCCTTTACTGCAACATCTTCAGCCGTGAGACCGCCCAGAAGGCCCAGTCCCTGAACGCCGACGGCGCCGGGCTTTTTCGCACCGAATTCCTCTATACCGGCCGGCCCGATCTGCCCGGCGAGGAGGAGCAGATGGCCGTCTATCGCGCGGCGCTGGAGGCCATGCCCGGGAAAAGCATCACCTTCCGGACCATGGACATCGGCGGCGACAAGCCGGTGGAGTCTCTGGCCCTGGAGCAGGAGCAAAACGCCTTTTTGGGCTATCGGGCCATCCGCATCTCCCTGGACCGGCCGGAGCTCTTCCGCACCCAGCTGCGCGCGCTGCTGCGCGCCTCCATGTGGGGGCAGGTCCAGATCCTGTTTCCCATGATCTCCGGTGTGGACGAACTGCGCCGGGCCAAGGCCCAGCTGGAGCTGGCCAAGGAGGAGCTGCGCCAGCGCGGTCTGGACTTTGCGCCCCATATTCCGGTGGGCATCATGATCGAGGTCCCCTCCGCCGCCATTCTGGCCGATGAGCTGGCCCGGGAGGCCGATTTCTTCTCCATCGGCAGCAACGATCTGACCCAGTATACCCTGGCGGTGGACCGGATGAATCCAAAGGTGGCCTACCTCTCAGATCCCCTCCATCCGGCGGTGCTCCGCCTCATGCGCGGCACCATCGACGCCGCCCGCAAAGCGGGCATCCCCTGTTCGGTGTGCGGTGAGCTGGCCGGTATGGAGGAGGCGGTACCGGTCCTGCTGTCCATGGGTCTGAAAAAATTTTCCGTCAGTCCCAACCGGGTGCTGGCCGTCCGCCGTCTCATTTCTCAGTGGCGTCCCTGATCCTGCACCAAACGGACGCGATATCCGCCCCGGGTATCGCGTCCGTTTCTTTTTTGGAAATTTACAAAAACACCGGAAAAGATGGAGCCGCCGGTCCCGAAATGGGACCGGCGGCTCCGCCGTTTACCGGCTCTCAGCCTGCCTTACGGCAGCTCCGCTGTTCAGCCGATCTTGCTGTAGTTGTAGAGCATCTGGGCCACTTCCGCACGG